>CALXNX010000007.1 GCA_944389865.1 uncultured Succinivibrionaceae bacterium | reverse complement strand
ACATTTTAATGACTTTTTGACCGCTGTCAAATCTTTTTTACAGCTTTTTACGTTCAGGGGCGTAAATTGCAGGTTAAGTCTTTGTAATAAATCAGTTTTATTTTTATAAAATTTTTGATCTGCTTTACACAGCTCCTGCTGCAGCAAAGGATTAAGCCTGATTCTTAAGCTTGGCTCTGATACTCAATACCTCGATTTTAGAAATCCCCCAGGACTTGAGCATCAGCTCGCGGGCCGGCAGGGAACCGTCCTCTTTAGTACAAAACACGCAGCAGGGGCTGCTCTTTTCCTGATTCTTCACTACTGATCCGTCCACTGCGCTCTGATGATTAATGTCCAGCAGACTCTCCACGCGTCGGGCAATAGCATCGCCTGAATCTATTAAAGTGCACTTTTGACCTAAGATCTGCCCTATCTCATCCTTTAAAAGCGGGAAATGGGTACACCCCAGTACGGCCATGTCAGGTTTTAAGTCCTCCTGCAGATCAGTCCAGGGCTTTAATACTGCAGTTAAGCGCTTCATATTGACGGTCTGCCCCTGCAGCTTGCGCTCAGCCTCTTCAACCAGCTCCGTGGTGCCCAAGCGCAGCACCTTTACATCAGCGGCAAACTGCGCAATCAAGTGATCGGTATAGGCGCGCTTGACCGTGCCGGGTGTGGCGAGAAGGCCGATGATGCCGCGGCGGCTTAATTTAGCCGCCGGCTTAATCGCCGGCACCACGCCGACAATGGGCACCGGAAGATCATGGCGCAGTACCGGCAGCACTACGGTGCTCGCGGTATTGCAGGCTACCACGATAAGATCAGGCTTTAAGCGGCTGTATCCTTCCTTTAAAAGCAGATCTACTCTGTCAATTAAGAAGTCCTCGCTCTTATCACCGTACGGGAAGGCGGCATTGTCAAAGAGATAGGCATACTCAAGCTGCGGACAGCGCGCTTTTACCGCCGCCATTACGGTAAGGCCGCCCATGCCGGAGTCAAAAAACAATACCCTCACTTTAAGCCTGTCTTTTTTCTTATCCTGAAGTCCATTACAATCTGCCCTGACTGCGGCAGCCGGCCGCCTCCGCGCGGAGGACAGCTTACAAAGTATAGCAAACTGCGCCGCCCCATATTCTGCCTAGATTTAGAGGACTTTGCGTCATGCTCCCTGCCTTAATCGGAAAGACCGATCCGGACAATTATCAGCGCTATTTAGATGAAAAGATCAGCGCCGCACTGCAGACTCTGCGCTCTCATGCGCCCGACATTCCAGATCCGCAGATCGTGCCTTCCCCGCCTGAATTCTACCGCATGCGCTGCGAGTTTGCGGTATTCAAGCAGGATGACGGCGAGTTTAAATACGCCATGTATATCCCAGGCACTAAGCCCAGGGAGCGCGTGCTGCTGACTGAATTTCGCGCCGCGCATCCAGCTATTAATCAGGGCATGGCCGCGCTGCGCTCAGCCTTAAAGCACAATGCCTTTATGCGAAACGGCCTGTTTGAAATTGACTTTTTGGCCGCCCAGGACGGGCAATTGGTCTGCGCCCTTAATTATCACCGCACCTTCTCGGAGGCCTTTAAGGCAGAATTGACCCGCCTGCGCAGCGAGATCCGCGCCGGCGGCCTTAACGCTGAACTGATTGCCCGCGCTAAGAAGCAGAAAATCGTCTGTGAGCGTGACAGTGTAGTAGAGCATTATGCGCTTGACGGCCGCACGGTGGACTTAATCCAGGTGGAAGGAACCTTCAGTCAGCCTAACGCCGCGGTGTGCACGCAGATGATTAATTTTGCCCGTACCTGCGCCCAAAGCGCCCCGCAGCGCGACTTATTAGAGCTCTACTGCGGCTCGGGTACCTTTACCGTTTCCTTGGCTGATCTCTACCGTCAGGTGCTGGCCACTGAAGTGGCGCGCGTACCGACGCAGACGGCGCTTAACAACATCGCCCTCAATAAGCTTGATAACGTCAGGCTCTGCCGCTTAAGCGCAGCAGAGGCCGCCAGCGCTATTGCCCGCGAACGCCCTTTCAAGCGTTTGTTATTGAACGATATTCATATTGAGGACTACGACTTTACCACCCTTCTGGTCGATCCGCCGCGCGCCGGCATACAGGATGCGGCTGCGCTGGCCTTTGCCGCGCAGTTCCCGCAGATCATCTACATCTCCTGCAATCCGGAAACCCTGGCGCTCGATCTTAAAGTCTTAAGCCGTACTCACGACATCGTAAAGCTGAGCTTCTTCGATCAATTCCCCTACACCCCGCATTTAGAAAGCGGTGTACTGCTCAGGCGCCGTTAATAACGGCGCAGCCGCGTACCTTTGCCGCGGCTGCTCTTCACCCTGCATAACCCGTTCTTCCCGCCTGTGCCCTGCGTTTAGCCCCCTCTGCCAAGACCTGCACTCTCCCGCCCCTGCCTGGCTTCCACGTTTTTGAGTTTAAGCATCACTATTCCACCGCGCGGAAAGATCAGCAGAAGATTTAAAAATCTGCCGGGGCAGATCACAGAGTGAAGAAAAGCAAAAGCCCGCCGGGTTGGGGCGGGCCTTAAAGCTTAAGCTTTGCGCTTAGTCTTCCATATAGTGCTCAGGCAGCGGGATCTGGGCCACGCCGGAATCTACAGCAGCCTTAGCTACCGCGCGGGATAAGCGCTTTAATAAGCGCGGATCCTGGGGCTTAGGGATCACATAATCCGGGCCGAACTCTAAGTGATCGACCTGAGCTGCCTTCACCACTTCCTCAGGCACCGGCTCCTGGGCCAGCTCGCGCAGAGCGTTCATGGCGGCCTTCTTCATCTCTAAGTTGATGCAGGTGGCGCGCACATCCAGAGTGCCTCTGAAGAGGAACGGGAAGCACAGCACGTTGTTGATCTGATTGGGATAGTCGGAGCGGCCAGTGCCGATGATGATGTCCGGACGCAGCCTGCGCACGGTCTCCGGATCCACCTCAGGATCAGGGTTGGAGCAGGCGAACACTACTGCCTTAGGGGCTAAGTGCATTAGCTCATCGTCGGTGATAAGGCCGGGGCCGGATACGCCCAGCAGCACGTCGGCATTGTCGCAGGCTTCAGCTAAGGTCTTGGGACCTGAGTCATTGATGAAGTTGGGCTTCTCGCCGTTGTTGTACTGCGGTCTGTCGGATCTGATCACGCCGTGACGATCGACCATGAAGAACTTCTTCTTGTCAGCGCCGCAGGCGACTAACAGATTGGAGCAGGCGATGCCGGCGGCACCGGCGCCTACGCACACGATTTTGCAGTCCTCAAGCTTCTTGCCCTGCAGCTGCAGTGCATTGAGAATGCCGGCTGCGGTCACAATGGCGGTACCGTGCTGATCGTCGTGGAATACCGGCACTTTGCAGCGCTTGATGAGCTCGCGCTCAATGGTGAAGCACTCCGGAGCCTTGATGTCCTCTAAGTTGATGCCGCCGAAGGTGTCAGCGATGCACTCTACCGTCTTAATGAAATCTTCAACATTGTCGTGCTTGACTTCAATATCGATGGCGTTAATGCCGGCAAAACGGTTGAATAACAGAGCCTTGCCTTCCATCACCGGCTTGGAGGCCAGCGGGCCTAAATTGCCTAAGCCTAAGATGGCAGTGCCGTTGGAAATGATGGCGACGCTGTTGCCCTTGCCGGTATAGCGATAGGCATCAGCCGGGTTCTTAGCGATCTCGCGCACCGGCTCAGCTACACCGGGGCTGTAGGCTAAGGTTAAATCGTAAGCAGTTTCAGCGGGCTTAGTAACGACAATCTTAATCTTGCCCGGGACGGGCTTCTCATGATAAGCCAGAGCGGCATCATGCAGCTGTTGATGATCCAAGGTATCCCCCTCTTGAATGATGTGTTGCAAAATTACCTGCTGATAATAGCGCAATTCCGTGTGCGCACACGCAGAGCGGCGAAAATTTGCTAAGCAGGTCAAATTTTGCACCGTTTGCATTAAGACGCGGTTTACCGCCGCTAAACCGCGCAGCAGCATACATATTTGCCGCCCGTAAAGGTTTACGGAATTTGCGATTTTAGGGGTACAGTCCTCCCTTCTCAGAAGGACTGTGCTGCCCCATCAGCGATCAATGCGGTAGCGCAGGTATAGAGTGCCGCCGGCAAAAAGCTCATGCTCTAAGAGCTCCAGGCGCTGCCCTGCGCCCGGACGCGGATCAGCCGGGCCATGATAATTGACGAAATTCTGCACTTCTGCCGCTCCGTCAAGCAGCGGGCAGACAATCAAGCTGAGCTCGTCGATAAGCCCCGCCTTTAAGAAGGCGCCGTTGATGGTACCGCCGCCTTCGAGCAGCAGGAGCTGCACATGCGGGAACATGAGCTGAATGCGATCGAGCGCACTCTTAAGCATAGCCGTCTCATCATCCTGCACATCCGCAAAGACGTAGGAAATGCCCTGCTGCTGCAGCTCGTAGAGATAGACATCGCTGACCTCTGAGGATAAAACCGCAGTCACATGCTCGCCGGTGGGCAGAACGCAGCCGTCATAAGTCAGCTTGCCCTTCAGGTCAAAGACCACTGCCAGCTGCTGCCCCTCACGGTAGGCGCCCTTAAAATCGGGCCGCTCGGCCTGCTGGGCTAAGGAAGGCTGATGCTCGCTGATATTGTCAGCATATTCAGACATGGTGGCGCGGCCTACGATCCAGCCCTGCGCGTTGAACTGCGCCGCGGTATTTTCGTAGACTCCGGAAATATCAAAATCCGCCGGCAGATCCCAGCGCGAGGTGACGATGCGGCTGTCGGCCGTAGTGATCATGTGACAGATAATCTTTATGCTCATGATGGCCTCCGTAAGCTTTATGCACTGAACTTATTGTAGCTAAGAAAAACGGCGGCACGGGCGGAAAAGATGCCGGAATGAGCGCTGCGCGGCAAAAATAACGGGCGAGAAAAAAGGCCCTGTACAAAGGGCCCTTTTCTTTCATAAAACTTTTGGCAAAAACGCCTGCGGCTTTATGCCGCAAAACTCTTACTTGGCGGCCTTCTGAGCGGCGCGACCCTTGGCCATCATGCCGAAGCGCTTGTTGAAGGCTTCAACGCGCCCGCCGGTATCCACGATCTTCTGCTTGCCGGTATAGAACGGGTGGCACTTGGAGCAGACTTCGATCTCGATGTCGTGACCTGCGGTGGAACGGACCTTGAAGGTATTGCCGCAGGAGCAGCGCACGTTCACTTCTTCATACTTCGGGTGAATATTCTCTTTCATGTAAACCTCGATGCGTGTCGCCACTTCAGCCGCTGCACTGCGCCGAAATACCACACGCGCAAATGGAAAAAACAGCGCGCATTTTACCCAAAAACATGCGGCCGGTGCAAGTGTGCGATCGTCTTTTTTCGCCCCTTTCGGCGCAGGTCTCCTGCTAAAATGAGAGTGGACTTAGGAACACGCTATGGAATACCGCATCAGCACCGCTTTGATCTCCCGCCCCATGTCCGGGCTCTTTGATTATATCGTTGACGCACCCGTTGAGCCGCTCCCCGGCGCGCGCGTAAAAGTTCCCTTTGGCACCACTCAGGATAACATCGCGGTGCTCGTGCGCACCGCGCAGCCGGGGCAGACCGCCGCCCTTGAGCGGCTGGAGCTCAAATCGGGCGAGCTCCTTGATGATTTGGAGCTTATTCCGCCTGATGTGTTTGCCCTCTGCCAATACGCTGCGGAATACTATCACTATCCCTTAGGGCAGTGCTTCTTTACCGCACTTCCGTCCCTGCTGCGCGAGGGCCGCGCTGCTGCCTTTAAGGAAAGTCCGGCTTTGACTCTTTCCGTCAAAGGCAGGGCCGCCGACGCTGAGCTGCCGGCGGAGCTCAAAAACGCCGGCCAGCGCCAATTATTTACCCTGCTTAAGCAGCACGGCGCGCCCATTTTCAAGCAGGAACTGCGCGATCGCGGCTTTACCAGCTACGCCCTTGCAGCCTTAGTTAAACGGGGACTTGCCGAGGAGGTAATGCAGAGCACGGCTGATGCGCATACCTGGCAGGAGGACAGCCGGCCGGTGCTGAAACATGCGGCCCTGAACTTAAACTCAGAGCAGCAGGAAGCGGCGAATGCAGTCTGCGCCGCCCTGGGCACAGCGCAGAACTTTCTGCTCTACGGCATCACCGGCTCAGGCAAAACTGAGGTTTATCTGCATATTATTGCCAAAGTGCTGGAACGCGGTCAGGCAGCTTTAGTCTTAGTGCCGGAAATTGCCCTGACCCCGCAGACCGTAGAGCGCTTCTATCAGCGCTTCAATGCTCCGGTGATCTTAATGCACTCAGCCTTAAGCCCCAGTGAGCGGCTCAATGCCTGGCTTACCATGAAAACCGGCAAGGGGGCGGTGCTCATCGGCACGCGCTCGGCGCTCTTTACCCCCATTCCGCATTTGGGGCTGATCGTCTTAGATGAGGAGCATGACAGCTCCTTCAAGCAGGGTGACGGCCTGCGCTATCACGCCCGCACGCTGGCGCAGCAGCGCGCAGCGCTCAACTCCTGCCCGCTGGTGCTGGGATCCGCCACGCCTTCTTTAGAGACACTGCAGGAGGTAATGAGCGGGAAAACCGTCCTGCTGCAGCTCACCCGCCGTGCCGGCGCGGCGCAGCTGCCTGAAATAGTCTTAATTGATCAGCGCGCCGAGCCTTTAACCTTAGGGGTGCAGACCGGCATCGGCATTACGCTGGAAAATGAGATCGGCATTGAAACCGTCAAGGGCAATCAGGTGATGCTGTTTTTAAACCGCCGCGGCTACGCGCATCAGCTCATCTGCCATCACTGCGGCAAGGTTATCACCTGCCCGCACTGCGACACTCCGCTCACGGTTCACCGCAGTGACAACCGCCTGTTATGCCACATCTGCGACAGCGCATTCCCGCTCCCGCGCACCTGCCCGCACTGCGGCAGCGCGGAGCTGCTTGAAAACGGCTACGGCACCGAGCAGGTGGAGCATTATTTAAAGCTCCGCTACCCCGATGTGATAGTTGACAGGCTCGATCGCGACGCCGTTAAAACCAAGGCCGATTTAGATGTCAAGCTGGCGCACATGCGTGCGGGTCAGACCCGCATCCTGGCCGGCACGCAGATGGTGGCCAAGGGCCATGATTTCCCCGGCGTCACCCTGGTGGGGATCCTCGATCTGGATGCAGGTCTGTTCTCAGACGACTTCCGCGCTTTAGAGTTCACCGCGCAGCTTTTAACGCAGGTGGCAGGGCGCGCCGGCCGCGCTGAGCGTCCGGGCCGGGTTTTAATTCAAACCCATCACCCGGAACATCCGCTCCTGCAGCTGTTAATTCAGCCGCAGACCTCGTATTTAACCGTCGCACAGCAATTGCTGGCGCTGCGCGCGCAGCGCCTGCTGCCTCCGGTCAGCGCCCAGGCTTTTCTGCTATCCAACAGTTCGGTACGCGAAAAGGCCCACGCCTTTTTAAGCGAGCTGATGGAAGGGCTGAAGCCGCATCTGCCGGAGTTTCCCGGGCTTAACTGCGGTCCGGTGATCTCCGACAAAATTGAAAAGCGCCGCAATCGCTACCACTTTCATGTGCAGGTGCTAAGCCGCGACAGAAACGAACTCTCCGCCTTTTTAACTCTGGCGCAGCGGCGCGCCGACATCATGGGCCGGCGCACTGACGTACGCTTTGCCTGTGATGTCGATCCGCTGTTCATGTATTAGTCCGCAGGTATAATAAGGCCAAATTTTGGAGCTTTCATTATGCTGCTGCTGTTAATCTGCGCCGTCATTGTAGGGGGAGCAGTCCCTGTACAAACGGCCTGCAATACCGCCCTGCGCGGTCAGGTCGGCTCGCCCTTTGCCGCCTCCTTAGTCAACGGCGCAGTGGGCGCTTCCCTGCTCACCTTAGTGCTGCTGGGATTTCCTTCTTTAGTCAGTTTTAACCTGGATGATCTGCTGACCCTGCCGTGGTGGGTCTGGAGCGGCGGCATCTGGGCGGTGGTGATCTTAGTCTTCACCATCTTTATCATGGAGCGCATCGGCGCATTGGGCACAGCCCTGTGCATGCTGACAGGCTCGGTGATAGGCGGTCTGATCTTTGATCTTACCGGCCTGTTCAACGCTCCGCAGCAGCCCTTTACCTTAGTCAAAGCGGCCGGTCTGCTTTTGGCTTTGGCGGGTTTTGCCCTGGTGCTGCAGCTGCCGCAGAAATTCAGAAAGCATCAGCCCAAGCTGAGCCTCGCCCAATTGCCCTTTATCGCCTTAGGTCTTTTCAGCGGCATGGTGCAGGTAACGCAGACCGTAGTCAACAGCGAGCTGATGGTGCATGTAGGATCGTCAGCGGCGGCCGGCTGGTGCACCATGGCCTCCTCGGCGGTGATCATTTTGGCCATCATGCTGTTAAAACGCGAAAGCTTTAAGGTCTATACCAAGCTGCGCCTTAATCGGCACAGCTGGTGGATCCTGTGCGGCGGCGTGTGCGGCGCTTCTTTTCTTATTGTCAATGCGCTCCTCATTCAGCACATCGGCGCGGGCATGCTGGTGATCTTAAATATCGCCGGGCAATTGACCGCGGCGCTGCTCATCGACGTATGCGGGCTCTTTGGCGCACGCCGCAAGTCAGCCTCGCTTTCACAGATCATCGGACTTATCATCGTCTTTGCGGCTGCCGCCATGCTCAAGCTTGCATAAGGACCGCATAAAGTCCATGCCTGACTTGCGCCGCGCCATGGGCGACTGGCAAACGCCGGAAGAGTTTGCTGCCGCCTGCTGCCGACTTATCAGGGATCACTTTAATTTTTCGCCCCAGCAGATTGTGGAGCCAACCTGCGGTGCGGGGAATTTTATTGCCGCTGCGCGCCGCACTTTTCCTCAGACTCAAGTTTACGGCATAGAGTTGAATCCGCATTACGTAGAGGACGCCCAGCAGCGCTTTGCCGCGGATAAATCAGTCAGGATCATGCAGGGAGATTTCCTGCACGATGACTTTCCTGCACTGCAGTCTGCAAACTGCTCAGTGCTGGTATTGGGCAACCCGCCATGGGTGACTAATGCAACACTCTCCACCCTCGGCAGTCAAAACCTGCCGCCCAAGACCAACTTCAAGGGTTGAAGCCCTGACGGGGGAGAGCAACTTTGATATCGCAGAATGGATCATGCTGCGTGCACTCAAATCAGCAGCAGCTGCAGATCAAGGCATGCTGGCCATGCTGTGCAAGACCAGCACCGCCCGCAGGGTTTGCGTACAGCTGCAAAAAGCGAAGCATCATGCATCATGCGTCATGCGTCACTTTGACAGCAAAGCGGTCTTCGACATCAGCGCGGCCGCCTGTCTGCTGATCTGCGATTTCAGATCCGCAGCAGCGCACTGAACTTGAGCTGTACGGAGATCAACTGCGGCCGGGGCAGCCGCAGCGGCTGGACCCAGACTGAGGCACAGTCCCAAGAGCGCCGTCCGAGCGGCGTAATTTAACTTACTGTTATGCATAGAACTCCTGTTGACATCTGCGTACACGTGCGTGCGTATGCGTTTTATTTAAGGCAGGCATTGGCCTGATGCCACACCTTGGGAGCATTAGCCGCATCCGGACGGTTCTGCGCCATTACGCCGGCCAGCGGATGCGGCACATACGGTGCCTCTAAATATGCGCACTCGTCAGCTGTGAGCTGCAAATCGCTGCCGGCAATTAAGGCGTCAACCTGCTCGAGCTTAGTGACGCCGGCAATAGGAATGGCACCCTTAGAGTTAAGCCATGACAGTGCCACTGCAGTCATGCTGACGCTGCGCTTTTGAGCGATCTCAGACACGCGATCGATGATCAGCTGATCGGCATCCGCGGTCTGGTCATATTTGAAATGCGCATAGCTGTCCAGATCAAAGCGTTTAGTGTGCTCAGTGTGCGGACGGCTTAAGCGGCCGGCAGCTAAGGGACTGTACGGGGTGTAGGCAATGCCGTCCTCGCGGCACAGGGGCAGCATCTCGCGCTCTTCCTCGCGGAAGATCAGATTGTAATGCCCCTGCATGCAGACAAAGGGCGTGAGCCCGTGCTCGTGCGCCAGAGCATTGGCTTTAGCCAGCTGATAGGCAAAGCAGTTGGAAATGCCCAAATAACGCACCTTGCCCGCGGTAACGAGATCGTGCAGGCCGGTGAGGATCTCAAGCAGCGGCGTGCGCCAGTCCCACATATGGTAGATGTACAGGTCGATATAGTCCGTGCCCAAATGCCTGAGGCTCTGCTCGCACATGCGCACCACGTGATCGCGCCCGCTCACACCGGCTGCAATGTCAGCATCCGACCGCGGCAGGAATTTATCGGCGATGATCACCTGATCGCGGGAGATGAAATCCTTGACGGCGCGGCCCACATACTGCTCGCTGGTGCCGTTTTGATAGGCGATGGCGGTATCAAGAAAATTAATCCCGCCTTCAAAAGCTGCCTTTAAAATAGTGCGCGTCTGCGCTTCATCAATGGTCCAGCAATGCTGTCCGGTCATGGCATCGCCAAAGCCCATGCAGCCCAGACACACGGTGGAGACCTGCAGATCGGTCCTCCCTAACTGCACATAACGCATGATCTACTCCTTGATGCGCAGGGTCGCCTGCTGCGAGCCGCTCTGCTCCACCGCCTTGACCGTTGCCTCGTCCATTTCTCCCAAGAGCACTAAATCATTGGGGCTTTGATAATTGACGCGGAACACGCATAAATTGCCCCACGGGACGTAGTAGGCAAGACTGCCGCGCTTGACCTCGACGCTCTCCTTGTAACTGGTAATGGGCAGGCGCGAGGGCAGATCGGCAATGCGCTCATTGCGCCCGAAGTTTTCAAAGGTCAAAGTGACCGGCAGTTTGTCGAGGAGCAGCTGCGCCTCCTTACTGTCATATAGAGAGATGGTATAAGTATTCGCACCAATTGAAAGTTCCAAATCCTGAGCCATAGTTCCTCCTGTCAGCACTGCGGTAAGCCCTGCCGTCAGCAGAGCTTTTTGCACGAAATTCTGCATCTGTCCCTCCTTGAGGTCTGCTGCTTACGAAGCTTAATGTGCCGCAAAGTCGAGGTTCTGTAAAATACTATTAACGCACCATGATCTATGCTTTTAAGGCATACTTGAGGGGGAAGCGCCGGGGCCTGCAAAATGCAGTTTTTGCTGATTGTTTGTGTTATCCTTAGCGGGTTTAGTATCTGTGTTTAACCGTGCGCACGCAGCCTTCGCTGCTGCCCGCTGCGCTTTATTGTTTTCATGAAAGATAAAATCTCTGCCCTCTTAAAAGCAAGCATTGCCGCTTTAGACTGCAAAGCGGACATTCCCCCGGCCTTACTGCAGAATGTGCGCGTTGATCGCAGCAAGGATAAGGCCCACGGCGATTATGCCGCCAACATTGCTCTGATGCTGGCCAAGCCTCTGCATCAGAATCCGCGCGATTTAGCCGCGCAGATCATTGCCCATCTGCCGGAGAGCCCGGAAATTGAGCGCACCGAAATTGCAGGACCCGGCTTTATCAACTTCTTTATTAAAAAGACCGATATTGCAGCGTCCTTAATGCAGATGCTGGCCGATGAGCGCCTGGGCGTAAAGCCTGCCGCCGCCCCTGAGACCATTGTGGCGGACTACTCCGCTCCCAATGTCGCCAAGGAAATGGCGGTGCATCATATCCGCTCTACTGTGATCGGCGATGCAGTAGTGCGCGTGCTGGAATTTTTAGGTCATAAGGTTATTCGCGCCAATCATATCGGCGACTGGGGCACGCAGTTCGGCATGCTTATCGCCTATTTAGAGCGCAGGGAAAATGAAAGCGGCGCCGGGCTCGATCTCTCAGATTTTGAGGCCTTCTACCGCGAGGCTAAGGCCTGTTACGACAGCGACGCCGACTTTGCGGAAAAAGCCCGCCGCTATGTAGTGCTGCTGCAGTCAGGCGACGCTTACTGCCGACAAATGTGGCAGAAGCTGGTCACCATGACCATGGCGCAGAATCAGGCCATTTACGATCGTCTGGATGTGACCTTAACTCCTAAGGACATCATGGGCGAGAGCTTCTACAACGACATGCTCCCCGGGATCGTGCAGGATCTTAAAGACAAGGGCTTGGCAGTGCGCGATGAAGGCGCCATGGTGGTGTTCTTATCCGAGTTTAAAGGCAAGGACGGCAAGCCCCTGCCCGTCATCGTCCAGAAAAAGGACGGCGGCTATCTCTACACCACTACCGATATTGCCTGCGTCAAATACCGCGTCAATGATCTGCATGCCACTAGGCTGATGTACTTTATTGACTCGCGGCAGCATCAGCATTTAGAGGCCGCGTGGCTGATTGCCCGCAAGCTGGGCTATGCCGGACCTGAAATCAAAATCGAGCACGAGGCCTTCGGGATGATGCTGGGCCGCGACGGCAAGCCGTTTAAGACCCGCACCGGCGGCACCGTCAAGCTCAAGGATCTGCTCGACGAAGCTGAGACCCGCGTGGAGGCGCTTTTAACCGAGCGCGGCAGCACTTTAGAGGGTGAAACCCGCAGGCAAGTGGTGCATCACATTGCCATCGGCGCGGTGAAGTATGCCGATCTCTCCAAGAACCGCCTCACCGACTACGTCTTTGACTGGGATTTAATGCTCTCCTTTGACGGCAATACCGCCCCCTATCTGCAGTATGCCTACAGCCGCATCCGCGCCATCTTCCGCAAGGCGCAGCTGCAGCCCGGTCCAATTGTGCTAACGGCAGAGGCGGAGTATGCTTTAGCTGATGCGCTGACAGCCTTCCCGGAGGCGGTCAATCAGGTTGCGGCCAAGGCCATGCCGCATCTTTTGTGCACCTATTTATACGATTTGGCCGGCACCTTCATGCGCTTCTATGAAGCCTGCCCGGTGCTTAAGGCCGGTGTCGAGCCGCAGCAGGCGCAGAGCCGCTTAAGCCTGTGCCTCCTGACCTCTAAGGTGCTGGAGCAGGGCCTGCACCTGTTGGGCATTCGCGTGATGGAGCAGATGTAAAACATGAAATTTAAGGGCAAAAAACTCGGCGCCGGCATCGGGGCGCGGCAGAAGAAGATCTTAGCCATCGCGGCAGTGATGGCGGTGCTGGTGATCTTCGCCAGCTTTCTCCTGTCTTTAGGCGGCAGTGAGCCGGAGCAGACTCCGGCAGCTCAGGACGCCCCGGCAGCGAGCGGCAGCGCTCAGTCCGGACAGCTGCAGATCCCCGCCTCCGAGCGCTATGACTACGCCAATATGCTCAATGAGCCGCAGCAGCCGATGCCGGACAGCAGTTCAGGCGCAGCGGGCGAGCTGACGCCGCCCGCCCCTGAAGATAATCCTTTCGCCAGCATGCAGCCCCCTCAGACTGCTCCGGCCCCTGCCCCGTCTGCGGAGCCCGCTCCCGTGCAGCCGACAGCCCCGGCTCCTTCCGGACCGCAGGCTATGCTCTACTGCGACAGTTTTGCCACGGCAGCCGAGGCTGAAAGCCGCAAGGCCTTGGTGGCTTTCCAAGGACTGTCCTCGCAGGTGCAGGCGCAGGGCAATGCTTTTGTGCTGGCCATAGGCCCCTTTGCCGATAGAGCTGAGGCCCGCGCGCGCTTTGCTGATCTTGCCGATAAGGGCTTAGTGACGCAGTGCTCGCTTACTGACATTTAACGTATTCAAGGAACTGTCATGACTACTATTGTCACGGTCAGAAGAGGAAATACCGTTGCCTTAGGCGGCGACGGTCAGGTCACCATGGGCCAGAGCACCGTGCTCAAGGCCAATGCAGTGAAAGTCCGCCGTTTATTTAAGGGCAGGGTGATAGCAGGCTTTGCCGGCTCCACCGCCGACGCCTTTACCCTGCTTGATCTGTTTGAGAGCAAACTTGAGGAACATCAGGGTATTTTAGAGCGCGCCTGCGTCTCCTTAGCCAAATCCTGGCGCACCGACCGCGCGCTGCGCAAACTGGAAGCCATCTTAATTGTCTGCGACAAGCAGGCTTCCTTTATGATCACCGGTACCGGCGATGTGGTGCGCATGGATGATGACATCCTGGCCACCGGCTCCGGCGGCAATTTTGCCTTAGCGGCAGCCCGCGCCCTCTACTACAACACCGAGATGGACGCCAAAACCATTGTACAGAAGGCTCTGGCTATTGCCGGCGACATCTGCGTCTTTACCAATCAGAATCAGATCATTGAGACTATCGAATATTAAGCTATGACTGAACTTACCCCGCGTGAAATCGTTGCGGAATTAGACCGCTTTATCATCGGCCAGGATGAGGCCAAAAAATCGGTAGCTTTAGCTCTGCGCAACCGCTGGCGGCGCATGCAGATTGAGCCACAGCTGCGCGCTGAGATTTACCCCAAGAACATCCTGATGATAGGCCCTACCGGCGTGGGCAAGACGGAAATCGCCCGCCGCCTCGCCACCCTGGCCAAAGCCCCTTTTATCAAGGTTGAGGCCACCAAGTACACTGAGGTGGGCTATGTGGGCAAGGAAGTGGATTCCATCATCCGCGATCTCGCCGACGTCGCCATGAAGATGGTGCGCGAAAAGGCCATGGAGAAAAATAGGACCAAGGCGCAGGATGCAGCCGAAGAGCGCGTGCTCGATGCCCTGCTGCCGCCGGCTGCCGGCACCTCCGAGGAGGAGAAGGCCAATAATTCCACCCGCCAGGTCTTTCGCAAAAAGCTGCGCGAGCATCAGCTGGACGACAAGGAAATTGAAGTGCGCATGGCCGATCACGGCCCGTCGTTCAACATCATCGGCGGCGGTCCCATCGAGGAAGTAAATAATCAGCTGCAGTCGCTGTTTGACAATATCAGCGCCGGCCGCACCGTAGTGCGCAAAATGAAGATCAAGGACGCACTGCGCGAGCTTACCGTAGAGGAGGCCGACAAGCTGACCAAGCCTGAGGATTTAAAGCTGGAGGCCATCCGCTTAATTGAAAATCACGGCATCGTCTTTATCGATGAAATTGACAAGATCTGCGGCAATGATGCGACCGGCTCGCGCGGTGAAGTGTCCCGGCAGGGCGTACAGCGCGATCTGCTCCCTTTAATTGAAGGCTGTCAGGTCAGCACCAAGTACGGCATGGTGCGCACCGATCACATCCTCTTTATCGCCTCGGGCGCCTTCCAGATGAGCAAGCCCTCGGATTTAATCCCCGAGCTGCAGGGCCGTCTGCCCATCCGTGTCGAGCTCAAGGCTCTATCCACGGCCGATTTCGAGCGCATCTTAAAGGAGCCGCACGCCTCTCTGACCCGGCAGTATCAGGAACTGCTGGCCACTGAAGGCGTCAAGATCTCCTTTACTGACGACGCCATCCGCCGCTTGGCTGAAGATGCCTTTAAGGTCAATGAGCGCACTGAGAACATCGGCGCGCGCCGGCTGCACACCTTGATGGAAAAGCTGCTCGAAAGCGTGTCCTTTGAGGCTGCCGATCTGCCTGACGGCACCGAGATCAGCATCGATGCCGCCTACGTCGATGAGCATTTGGCCGACTTAGTCCAGAACGAGGACTTAAGCCGCTACATTCTGTAACCTGCGGCCGGCCGATATGAGTGAAGAGCAGTACAGCGCACAGCTGTCCCCGCGCGAGCGGGAGCTCTTAACGGAGCTTGCGCAGATTAAGCAGGGCTGTCAGGAGCTCTGCGAGGCGGTCCTGCGCTCACAGCAGGAGATCCGCACGCGCGATCAGGAATTGGCAGCCTCGCGTCGGCTTACCATTGAGCTTAAAGAGGAAAATGCGCATCTGCGCGAGGTGCTGCAGACCTGGCGCGAGCGCATGGACAGCGTGCTCTCGCAGCTGCGCACACTCAAATAAGCATTAATTTCAGCGTCTGCCACTGCAAAATCCGTCCTCCTGACCCTATTTTACTTTTCAGCAGGAAAAGAAAATAAGATATGCTTAAGCCGTTAGTTTTACCGCGGCTTGAGCGCAGGAGTACATTATGCAGCTTGAACATCGCAGAATCGTAATTGGGATCACCGGCGGCATTGCCGCCTATAAATGCCCGCAGCTCATCCGGCTGCTGATAAAGCAGGGAGCGGATGTGTGGGCGGCCATGACGGAAAACGCTGAAAAATTAGTCAGCAAGGCGACGATCGAAGCCTTAACGCACCATCCGGTCGCAGATGACATCTTTGCCGCGCCTGAGGACATCGGCCACATTGGACTGGTCTCCAAGGCCGATCTCTACCTTATCGCTCCGGCTACCGCCAATACCATTGCCAAATTAGCCGCCGGCATTGCCGACAATATGGTCACTGCCGCTGCGCTGTCCGCGCCCTGCCGCACGGTCATCGCTCCGGCCATGAACAGCCGCATGTACCGCCATCCGGCCACCCAGGCGAATCTTGAGACCTTAAAAGAGCGCGGCGTCATTATTATTCCGCCGGCTGACGGGGATTTGGCCTGCGGCGAGACCGGCCCGGGCCGCATGCGCGAGCCTGAAGAAATTGCCGCCTATATCACGGCACTTTTAAGTCACACCGCGCTGCCCTTTGCAGAGAATACGCTGCTGCCCCAGCCGGAGGCGCCGCGCGAGCTTACCGCCCAGAAGCTTTTGCCTAAGGCCAACGGCGCCGGTCTGCGCGTACTGATCACCGCCGGCCCTACCGAGGAGCCAATCGATCCGGTGCGCATTATCACTAACCGCAGCTCCGGCAGGATGGGCTTTGCGCTGGCGCAGGCCGCCCGCGAGCGCGGGGCAGAAGTCGCCTTGGTGGCAGGTCCGGTGCATCTGCAGACGCCGGCCGGGGTCAGCCGCATCAGCGTCAAGACCGCACAGGATATGTACGATGCAGTCAAGGCCAAGCTTGACAGCGTGGATATTGTGGTGGGCTGCGCGGCGGTATCTGATTACCGTTTGGCTTATGTCTATGATCAAAAGCTCACCAAGGAAGAGCACGGCGACAGCCTGACCTTAACCTTGATAAAAAACGAGGACATCATCTCGATGGTGGGGCACTCCTCGCCGCGTCCCTTCACCGTGGGCTTTGCCGCAGAGACGCATGACGGCGACAAGCATGCCCGCGAGAAGCTGCAGCGCAAGAACCTTGATCTTATCGTGCTGAACGACGTCTCGCAAAGCGGCATCGGCTTTAACAGCGATGAAAACGCCGTGACCGTTTATGACCGCGACGGCAAGGTGACCGAGATTGGCCGGGCGCCCAAGAGCGCCGTCGCCGCCTCGCTGATGAATATCATCTTTGACGCAGCGCGCGCTGCCAAAGGTACAGCTTAGTGAAAGTACAGTTCAAGATCCTGGATCCGCGCTTAGGCTCACAGTATCCGCTGCCGCAGTATCAAAGCGCCGCGGCAGCGGGCATGGACTTAAGAGCCTTAACCCAGGGCGACATCTTAATCAAAGCCGGGCAGTGCGAGCTCATCCCTACCGGCTTTGCCATGTATATTGCAGATCCGCAGATCTGCGCCGTAGTACTGCCGCGCTCGGGCCTAGGCTTCAGGCACGGCATTGTGCTGGGCAACCTCACCGGTCTGATTGATGCGGACTATCAGGGGCAGCTGCTGGTGCCTATTTGGAATAGAAGCGCCGAGGACTTTTTATTAAAAGAAGGCGAGCGCATGGCGCAGCTGGTGTTTCTGCCCATTGTACGGGCACAGTTTGAACAGGTAGAGGAGTTTGAGACCAGCGCCCGAGCGGCCGGCGGCTTCGGCTCGACCGGACGCAGCTGAGTCTGTTTGCCCCTCATCCGACCGTAACATCAGCAAAGCTTGCAGAAAAACTGCAGCTCAGCCGTCAGACTGTTACATTCAGAATAAAACAGTTAAAGAAAATGGGGATCTTGGAACGTGTAGGCTCTGACAGGAAAGGCTGGTGGAAGATCAAGACAACTTAGCCCCGCAGCCGGTGCAGCCGCGTGAGTTTGTATGAGGAGAAAAATGCGGGAAACAGGCTGCCGCAACACTCAGATCCCTGTTTCAGCGCTGCCTGATTAGATCTGTTTTTAGCGCAGGTGAAAATCAGTTCCTTGAGCCCGCGCTCAGCAACAGCCTGCAGCAGGCGCACCTAAGAAAGTCCAAGGCTTACGGAGAATGGCAACTAAAAGCCATGCAGACAGTCAGTCTGCATAGCCTTTAAAGAATCGCAGCTGAGCTTGCGCTTAAGCGCGGGAGCTGAGTTTGTGCTCTAAGGCCGCGATTTCAGCCTGGACCTGCGCCGGAGCGGTGCCGCCCTTGACGCTGCGCTTATTGATTAAGTGATGCAGTTCTAAAGCGTCGTAGACGTCGCCGCCCACGCCTTTATAGAACTGCTCAAACTCATCGACCGACAGATCTTCCAAGGCCTTGTGCTTGGAAATGGCGTACAGCACTGCGCGCCCCACTAAGCCGTGCGCTTCACGGAATGGTACGCCCTTGCCTACTAAGTAATCAGCAAGCTCGGTGGCATTGGAATAGCCGCCCTTTGCCGCCTCCAGCGCCTCATGCCGGTTAAGCTTCAGTCCTTCAAACACCAGGGCCGCCATCTCCAGGCAGTCATGCCAGGTATCAACGGCGTCAAATAAGCGCTCCTTATCCTCCTGCAGATCTTTATCGTAGGCCATGGGCAGCGCCTTCATGGTCACCAGCATGCCGTTTAAAGCGCCGATGACGCGCCCGCACTTGCCGCGAATGAGCTCCAGGGCATCCGGGTTTTTCTTCTGGGGCATTAAAGAGGAGCCGGAGGTTACGGTATCGGACAGCTCCACAAAGTGCGCCTCGCCTGAATTGTAGATAATTAAATCTTCAGCAAGGCGCGACAAATGCACCATGGAAATGGCCGCAATGCCCAGCAGCTCCATCACGTGATCGCGATCAGATACGGCATCCAGGCTGTTGGCTGAGCCGCGCTCAAAACCCAGCTCCTGCGCTAAAGCATCGCGATCGATGTTATAGGCTGTGCCGGCTAAGGCGGCGGAGCCTAAGGGGCAGGTGTCCTTGATCAGCTTATAGGTGTTGGACAGACGCTGATAATCGCGCTCGAACATCTGCGCGTAGGCCATCACCCAGTGCCCGAAAGTCACCGGCTGCGCGCGCTGCAGATGAGTATAGCCCGGGAAGATGTCCTCGCTGTGCACCTTGGCGGTCTTGACCAGCTCCCGCTCTAAATGGGTGATGGCGGTAAGCAGCTGCTCGCAGGCCTTGCGGCACCATAATTTAAGATCGAGGGCTACCTGATCGTTGCGGCTGCGGCCGGTGTGCAGCTTCTTGCCCAAGTCGCCGGTCTTTTCAATTAAGCGGCGCTCCACGTAGGAGTGAATATCCTCATCGCCCGCTCCAGCAATGGCAGACAAGCTCTCCTCAGCCTCAGCTTTGAGCTCAGCTAAGGCCTGCTCTAAAGCCTTAAGTTCGGCCTCGGTTAACACGCCCGCTTTGCAGATGGCGCGCGCCCAGGCCATCGAGCCTTCGATATCCTCCACTGCCATGCGGTAATCGAACTTTAAGGAATCATTGAAATCTTTAAATCTTTGATCGGGTCCCTGTGTAAATCTGCCGCCCCAAAGAGCCATAAATCTTACCTCATATAAAAAAGTTAAAGCCCGGCAGTATTGTACCGGGCCTTTCTCAAATTCAGTGCAGCAATTAAGCCTGCAGCTTAATTATTTGCCGTTTTTCTGCGCATTTAAAGCGCGGATGCGGTACGGCAGCGAATACAGCCGGATGAAGCCCTCAGCGTCGTGCTGATCGTACACTTCATCGGCCCCAAAGGTCACGAAGTCAAAGTTGAACAGGCTGTTGGGCGAGCTCTTCTGAATAACCTCGCAGTTGCCCTTATACAGCTTAACCACTACCTTGCCGTTGACGTCCTTGGCGAGCTCATCGGCAGAGGCCATTAAGATCTCGCGCAGGCGGGTGAACCAGCGGCCGTCATAGACCAGCTGTGCAAACTCCACGGCTAAGTGATCGCGGAAGATGCGGGTATTCTTATCGAGCACCAGCTGCTCCACGGCGCGCAGCGCCTTGTAAATAATGGTGCCGCCCGGGGTCTCGTAGCAGCCGCGGGACTTCATGCCCACTAAGCGGTTCTCGGTGATGTCGATGCGGCCGACGCCGTGCTTGGCACCCAGGTCATTGAGCTTCGAGATAATCTCAAACGGAGTCATGGCCTGACCATTGAACTCGGTAACTAAGCCGTTCTTCACGGTCAGCTCAAAGGTCTCGGGAGTATCCGGGGCCTTCTGCGGATCCGTGGTCCACACCCACACATTCTCGGAGGCTGCGTTCCAGGTATCTTCCAGTTCGCCGCCTTCAGTGGAGATGTGCAGCACGTTGGCGTCGCGGCTGTAGATCTTCTTTAAGGTAGCCTTGCACGGAATATGGCGCTCATTTAAGTAGGCTAATAATTCCTCGCGGGACTGCATGGTCCACTCGCGCCACGGGGCGATGACATCAAGCTGCGGAGCTAAGGCGGCCACGGCGCTCTCAAAGCGCACCTGATCGTTGCCCTTGCCGGTAGCGCCGTGAGCTACGGCATCAGCGCCTTCAGCTAAGGCGCACTCCACCATGGCCTTGGCGATGATCGGACGGGCGATGGCGGTGCCTAATAAGTACTCGCCCTCGTAAATCGCGCCGGTCTTGAAGGTCTCAAACACATAGTCCTTCACGAACTCCTCGCGCAGATCCTTGACCACGCACTTGGTCGCGCCGGACTGAATGGCCTTCTGCTCGATGCCGTCCAGGTCGTCGCGCTCCTGACCTACGTCAGCTACGAAGCACACCACCTCGCAGCCGTAGTTTTCCTTGAGCCAAGGGACGATGGTGGAGGTATCGAGGCCGCCGGAGTAGGCTAAGACCACTTTCTTATACTGTTTTTTCTCATGCTTTAACATTGTGCTGTCCTCAGCTTTTAGTGATTAATGAGCATGGCCAGAAGCGCCATGTGAATGTGCAGACGATTTTCCGCCTCGTCAAAGACCACCGATAACGGGCCGTCCATCACCTCGTCGGTGATCTCATAGCCGCGGTGCGCCGGCAGGCAGTGCAGCACGCACTTGGCCCCCGACTGGGCCACTAGGGTATCGTTGACCTGATAAGGCATATAGATCTTCCTGACCTGATCGAGCGGGGTATTGTCGCCCATGGACACCCAGGTGTCGGTGTAGATGGCGTCAAAGCCCTGGATCTTGGAAGGATCGGCAATTACCTCCAAACGGCAGCCGTTCTTTTTGGCCACATCATTGGCCTTATTGAAGATCTGAATATCAGGACCATGTCCTAAGGGGCAGAAGCAGGATACGTTGACGCCTAAGGCAGCGCCGGCCACCAGCAGGGAATTGGCCACATTGTTGCCGTCACCCACGTAGGCCAAAGAGACGCCCTTTAAAGTGCCTAAATGCTCGCGCACGGTTAAGTAGTCCGCCATGGCCTGAGCCGGATGATAGAGATCAGATAAGGCGTTGATCACCGGCACCGAACCGGTAGCGGCTAATTCTTCCAGGGTGTGCTGCGAGAACACGCGGCCTACCAGGCAGTCGGTCCAGCGGGATAAATTGCGGGCATAATCGCCGATGCTTTCACGTTTTCCCAGATCGCCGCCCTGCAGATCTAAATAGACGCCGTGTGCGCCTAAGCGGAAGAGTGCGATCTCAAAAGTGGTGCGCGTACGCAGGGAAGGCTTCTCGAACATGATGGCCGCCGCTTTGCCCTTTAAAGTGTCAGCAAAAGCGCCCGGATCCTTCTTCATGGCCGCCGCCTGATCCAAAATGGCTAAGTATTCGTCCTGCGAAAACTCAAAACCGGTCAGTAAATGACGCATTGATATCTCCTGAAAAGTGCGGATAAGTCAGTTTTGAGCGCAGTAAAAACCGCCTAAGCTCCCTGACTTTCACAATAGGCGCTATCTTAACAAAGATACCTTTAAGCAGGGTAAATTCCGCCCCAAGCGCCGCTACAGCGCACCAATTTTGTGCAGAGCCAGCGTCAGGGCAAAGCCGGCCCGCGCCTCTTTTAAGGGCGAGTCAGGATTGAAGATCAACTCTTTGACCTCATCAGGAGTCGCTTTGATAAGCTCTATAGGCTCAGGCTCATCCCCCTGCCGCCTGCAGGGATAGAGATCCTCGGCCAAATAGAGCCCCATCTCCAGCTGCAGCATGCCGGGGGCCACGGTGACTCCGCGGCGCAGCTCCGTGATCTTATGCGCCCCTAAGCCCGCCTCTTCCTCAAGCTCGCGCAGCACCGCCTGCTCCCCGCTCTCTCCTTCATCAATCTTGCCTTTGACCAGTCCCAAAGAATAGCAGTGCCGCCCGCCGGCGTACTCACAGGCCAAATAAAAGTGCGTGCCGTCAAAGGGCACCGCCATCACCGCGCCGCTGCCGCCGATGATGCGCTCATATACGCGCTCCTCGCCGTTGTGGAATTTGAGCTGCATTTCCTCGATGGTAAAGATGCGCGAGGCCTTAAAGCGCCTTACGCCTAAGATTTCCGGCAGCGGATGCTGCAGCGCGCTTAAATCCATCTAAAGCTCCTTTCTGCAGTTACGGGACCTTATGCTCAGCCTTTAATCTGGTGTGTCCTTCCTTAAGCTCCGGGGGCAGACGCACTAAGAGCGAGAGCACAATGGCGGCAACCAGCAGGCCTGCCATTAAGCTGAAGGTAAATACCTCGGAGGCAAAGACGTAGGCAGCGGCGTAGCCGGTAAGCGAGCCGATGCCGAAGCCTAAGTAGAGGAGGCCGTAGTTTTTGGCCAGATTCTTGATCCCAAAGAAATCGGAAATGATGGAGGGATAGATGGTCAAGGTGCCGCCGAAGGAGAAGGCCACCAAGGCAATAGCGCTGTAGAACGTCCCCTTGCTTAGAGGCAGGAACAGGAACACCAGCATGGCAATTAAGGAGAGCGCCTGATCGAAAGTGATCAAACGAATACGCGGCAGCTTATCGGACAGTACGCCCATGATGAGACGGCCGGCGATGTTGGCCAGCGCCACCACGCTCACGCCGAAGGCGGCGTCGGCCGCGCTTAAGTGCGCCAGCTCTGCGCCTAAGTTAAAGGTGGTGCCGATGATGTAGAGTCCGACCATGCAGTCAATTAAGAACATTAAGGCCAAAAGCCAGTACGGCACGGTGCGGATGGAGGAGTGCAGATCATACTCGCGCGCGGCGGGCGCTGCCGCTGTGACCTCGCTCTGCTGCATGGCATCGGCGGTAAGCAGGCAGCCTAAGGCGATGGCGCAGGCAGCCGACAGGCCCCAGGTCAAAAGAGCCGTTTCAACTGAGGAGCTCTGCAGCACCATGGTATCGATGTATTTGTACACCAGCGAGCCGGCGCCGTAGGCGCCGATACACAGCGCGGAGGCAAGACCCTTATGCTTAGGAAAGAATTTGACGCAGTTAGTTAACACCAGCATGTAGCCGAGGCCGTCGCCAAAGCCCAGCAGCACGCCGGCTGACAGATAGAGCACGATAAGATTGGGCGCAAAGGCGGCCAGCAGCAGGCCAAAGCCGATGCATACCGCGCTTAAAATGATGACATTGCGCATACCCAGGCGCAGCTTTAAAAAGCCCGAGCCCGAGCTGCCGGCAGCGATGAACAGGGTCATGATGCCGAAGGTGAAAGCGATGATATTGACCTCAGCTCCGAACTTATCGGCCAAGGGGGAATTGAATAAGCTCCAGGCATAGACGGAGCCTAAGGCCAGCAGGATCAGCATAGAGCCGGCTAAAGTTTTGAATTTAGTCACTTTATTTCCTGTCTTAAAGTTGAAGATCCGCTCACCATCTTAACAGAACCAAAACAGTGCAGCGCATCACCTGAGAAAGCTTTGCAGCAGGCGCCGACGGTGCCGGACCGACAATGAAAAAGAGCATAAATAAGGGCAGTCAGTCAAAGCAGAACGGTGCGGTTTTGCTACAATAGCGCCGATTTTCAGCGGAGGCATTATGGCAGCGGACGACGCTCAAACGGTACGGATTGATAAATGGCTGTGGGCGGCGCGGTTTTATAAAACCCGCAGCATCGCGCGGCAGATGATCGAAGGCGGCAAGGTGGACTATAACGGCGCCCGCGCCAAGCCCTCGCGCACGGTCGAGCCCGGCGCGATCATCCGTCTGCTGCAGGGCAGTGAAAGACGCGAGGTGGAGGTCCTGGCCTTATCTTCCGTAAGGGGGCCTGCCAAAGAGGCGCAGCTTTTATACCGCGAAACGGCAGAGAGTCTGCGCCGGCGCGAGCAGCTGCAGCAGATGAAGGCCATGGAAAAGGCTTTGGCCTTAGCGCCGCATCCTGACAGCCGCCCCAATAAAAAAGAGCGCCGCGCGCTGATTAAATTAAAGCAGGACAATATGTTTTAACCGCGAAAGGCCCAGCTGCATCGCAGAAGGATTGAAAAATGAGTCAAGAGGATATTGCAGGCTTATCGGCAGAGGAGCTGCTGTCGCGCAGGAACGCCGACTGCGTAGTGCGTTTTTTATTTGACCGCCACGGCGTGCGCGGCGAGATCTGCGCGCTGGACAACAGCGTCAAGGCGCTGCTGTCCGAGCACCATTACCCGCGCTGCATCAATGCACTGCTGCTGGAATTAGCGGCCGCTGCTGTGCTCATAAGCGCCACCTTAAAATCTGACGCTCAGATCATGGTGCAGATCCAGGGCGGTACCGGCCCTAAGGCCATACGCTATGCCTTAGTGAATATTAATGAGGATTTGAGCTTCTACGGCTCGGCCCTGCTCAGCGACGGCGTCAAGTACACCGGCGCTGAGTCCTTTAAGGATATTGTGGGCGCAGATGCCAGCCTGATCATCTCCGTATTCCCCAAAGACGGCAATAAATGGCAGGGCGTGGTGCCCCTTGACGGCGACAGCACTGCTGCCGCTTTAGAGGATTATTTCCGCAATTCAGAGCAGCTGCCCTCGCGCTTTTTCATTCAGGCCGATGCTGACAGCCTGTACGTCTGCGGCTTAATGCTGCAGATCATCCCGGAGACGCCCGGCTGCGATGACAGCCTGGAGCATACTGCAGCTCTGGCCTCCACCCTGCAGCTTAAGGAAGTGCAGCAGACAGGGCTCTACGAAATGCTGCGCCGCCTCTACTGGGATGACGGCGTCAAGGCGGTCAAGGAGCAGTCGGTGCGCTTTAAGTGCGTCTGCTCCAAGGAACGCTGTGAAAGCGCCTTAATGAGCCTCTCCCACAAGGAGCTGGAGGATATCGCCCAGGACAAACAGGGCACCGAGATGACCTGTCAGCACTGCGGGCGCACCTACCGCTTCTCGCAGGATGAAGTTAAGTCACTGCTGGCCAAGGTCAGCCAATAGCAAAGTACCAACGCTGCGCCAAAACTTTTGAGGAAAAAATTCATGCAGGCATCAGCTGCCGCTCTGCCCGCCCCGGGGTGGAGCAACATCAGCGTCATGAGCGCTGGACACTTTGTCAGCGACTTCTTTTCGGGCATCCTGCCGGTGCTGCTGCCGCTCTTTGCGGTGCAGTATCACATCTCCTACTCTGAGTGCGCTCTGCTGCTGACCATTTTCTCAGTAGCCTGCAATGCGCTGCAGCCGGGGATCGGACTGTGGGCGGATAAGTACCGCATTACCTATCTGCTGCCCTACTCCATAGCTTTATCGGCTCTTTTAATCTGCGCCGCCGGCTGGTCGGAGCAGTATTGGCTGCTGATCGCCGTCCTGCTGCTCTCCGGTCTGTGTTCCGCCTTTTTCCATCCTTTAAGCGCCGGCGTAGTGCCGTCGATTTATCCGCAGCGCCATCGGGGCCTTGCCGCCGCGGTCTATATTGCAGGCGGCAATTTGGGCGCCGCTCTGGCGCCCTTCATCACCGCGCTCTTTTTGACCATCTTCAATTTAAAGGAGCTTATCTATCTGTCGGTGCCGGGCTTTCTTATCTGCGCCCTGATGCTCAAGCGGCATCTGCATCAGCGCGAATTTACCGCCCCGGCGGTAGATGAAGTGTCCTTAGGGCATTTAGTGCGCTCCAGGCCCTTTGTGCTCTTAAACCTCTCGGTCTATCTGCGCTCTATTCCGCACTGCGCTTTCATGGCTTTCCTGCCTCTGCTCTACGCCTCTTTAGGCGGCAGCTCCATGGACGGCGCTTTTGCCTCGATGATCTATATGATAGGCATGACCGCAGGCGGCCTGGCGGCAGGCTCGCTGGCAGATCGCTTTTCCTTAAAGTCGATTATCCTCGGTTCGTACTTCATCTTTGCGCTGGCAGGCGGACTCTTCATCCTCACTCCAAATACCTCGCTTATCGCCATGGCGCTCCTGTTTATCGCAGGTGCTGCCGGCTACGCGGCGGTACCTGCCGGCATGATCTGGTCGCAGCGCTTAATGCCGCGCCACGCTTCCTTTGCCGCGGCGCTGATGCTGGGCTTTACCTTTGCGGTAGGCTACATCTTTACCCCGTTCACCGGATTTTTGGGTGATCTCTACGGGCTGCCGCGCGCCCTGCTCTACACTCTGCTGCCGGCTCTGCTCTTAAGCCTGCTGACTCTGCTGCCGGTACATGAGCCGCCCGCTGACAAATACGTCTTAAGGTAAAGGACATGGCAGCACTCCCGCCTTCACGCTCTCCGGCGCCGGGCTGGCCGAATATCGCCCTAATGAGCGCCGGCCACTTCATGAGCGACTTTTTTACGCACATCCTGCCGGTACTGCTGCCGCTGCTGTGCGTACAGTTTGACATTTCCTACTCGCAGTGCGCCTTTTTATTTACGGTGTTCTCTGTAGTCTCCTACGTGCTGCAGCCTGGCATCGGCATCCTGGCCGATCGCAGCCGCATCACGCGCCTGCTGCCGTGGTCCATTGCCGTCTCTGCGGTCTTTACCTGCATCGTCGGCTGGTTTTCCTCCTACTGGCTCCTGGTAGCGGTTCTGATGATCTCAGGTCTGAGCGCCGCCTTTTTCCACCCCTTAAGCGCCGGCGTAGTCCCTACCATTTATCCGCGCTTCCGGCGGGGGCTGGCGGTATCCATTTATATCGCCGGCGGCAATTTAGGCGCTGCCCTGGCCCCCTTAGTGACCGCCGCCTTTATCACCGCCTTCAGCACCGAGAGCTTAGTCGCACTGGCCGTCCCTGCGCTGATCACCGCCTTGTTAATGGCTCTACGGCATTTAGATCGCCGCCCCATCATCAAGCACAGCTTAAGGCCCGGTGAAACCGGCCTGCTGCACCTGGTTAAATCCAGGTCCTACGTGCTGCTCAATCTCTCCATCTGCGCCCGCTCCCTGCCGCATGCCGCTTTCATTACCTTCCTGCCGCTGCTCTACTCCGCTTTAGGATACAGCGCCGCTGAAGGCGCGGCTGCAATGTTTCTCTTTATGCTGGGCACCGCAGCCGGCGGCCTGATTTCCGGCTCCCTTGCCGACCGGTACAGCTTAAAGACGCTGCTGGCCTGCTCCTACGTGCTGCTCTTTGCGTTTGCGCTGCTCTTTTTCCTGCGTGCGGATAATTCAATCCTGTCATACGCGCTCCTGTTTTTAACCGGCGCGAGCACTTATCCGGCGGTATCCTTAGGCGTGATCTGGGGACAGCGCTTAATGCCGGATCACGCCGCCTTTGCCGCCTCGATGATGCTGGGCTTCTCCTTTGCCGTGGGCTTCCTGCTCACCCCGCTGACCGGCTTTATTGCCGATCACACTGATCTGCTCTATGCCATGTACTGGAGCACTTTGCCGGCGGCGGCCCTGAGCTTAATCATCATTCTGCTGGTGCAGGCTCCGCCCAAACCGCAGGCTTAAGCACGCGGCAATGCAGGTATAATAACGGCAGAATTGATTACTCACAGCGAGGGATATTTCCATGGGTGAGATTTATTTAGGCGTCAATATCGATCATGTAGCCACCGTGCGCAACGCCCGCGGCGCGGCCTATCCTGATCCGGTAACTGCCGCCGCCATCGCGGAGCTGGCGGGCGCAGACAGCATCACTACGCATCTGCGCGAGGACAGAAGACATATTACCGACAGAGATGTACGCCTGATCCGGCAGACGGTGCAGACCAAGCTTAATTTAGAGATGGCCGTTACCGACGATATTTTAGGCATTGCCTGTGCGCTAAAGCCGCAGGCCGCCTGCTTTGTGCCGGAACGGCGCGAGGAGATCACCACTGAAGGCGGTCTTGATGTCGCCGGCGATAAAGTGCGCATCGGCGCTGCCGTGGCTAAACTGGCCGCTTTAGGCACTAACTGCTCGATGTTCATCGATCCGGTCAAAGAGCAGATTGATGCGGCCGTAGAGATCGGCGCGCCGACGGTGGAATTTCATACCGGCGCCTACGCCAATGCGTCAGGGCAGGCGCAGGCTGACGAACTCAAGCGTCTGCAGGAGATGGCAGCTTACGCCCATGCCAAGGGACTGCACGTCAACTCCGGTCACGGCCTGAACTATCAGAATGTCGCGCCCGTCGCCGCCATTCCTGAAATGGAAGAATTAAATATTGGACACAGCATTATCGCGCGTGCTATCTTCACCGGACTTAGCGAGGCAGTGCGCGAGATGAAGCGCATCATGCGGGAAGCCCGGGCCTCCCGGAATAACTGAGGTTCACATGTCACAGAGAAACTTATTAGAAAACTTCGGCGATACCTTTGAAGATCGCGTGGAAGCAGCTTTAGCCGCTATGCGCAAAGGCAAGGGCGTGCTGGTGGTGGATAATGAAGATCGCGAAAATGAAGGCGATCTGATTTTCGCTGCTGAAACCATGACCGTGGAGCAGATGGCCTTTACCGTGCGCGAGGGCTCCGGAATTGTGTGCCTGTGCATTCAGGAAGAAAAGGCTCAGGCTTTACATCTGCCCCTGATGGTGCAGCAGAACTCCTCGGTCTACGGCACCGCCTTTACCATCTCCATCGATGCAGCCCAAGGCGTAACCACCGGCGTATCGGCCTCCGATCGCATAAAGGCCATTCAGGCGGTAGTGCGCGATGATGCCAAGCCCTCCGACTTAGTACACCCGGGCCACATGTTCCCGCTGATTGCCAGGAAGGGCGGCGTGCTGGAGCGCGACGGTCACACTGAGGCTTCCATCGACTTAGCGCGCTTAGCCGGCTTCAAGCCCATCGGCGTGCTGTGCGAGCTGTGCGCTCCGAATGGCGACATGGCCCGCCTGCCGCGCGTCTGCGCCTTTGCTGAGCTGCACGATATGACCGTGCTCTCCATAGAAGACATCAAGGCCTACCGCAAGGCCCACAACTGCTGATTTATGCAGTCAAGTCCCCGGCTGCGGCCGGGGCTGTGTCCTTTCCAAGCTTTTCTCCCTGCAGAATTCCCTCTCTAACCGGCCGCCCTGCAGGTCTGACTTAACAGAAAGTCATGCCTCTGTGCACAAGAGCTAACGAAGGTGAAATACCTTTCAGTCCTTTTCAAGCATTACGCAGACTAAGCAAAGCGCTCATGCTTTGTTTCAGTGCAGATCTGTCTGCTCCCCGCAGAGTTCTCTTCTCGGCCATCTTTTCAGCCGAACTGCTGAAGCTGCCAGCCCTGCCGCAAAATTTGCGCATCAGATCTTCAAACGCGGCGCGCTGCCCTTATAATATGCGCTGCAAATTTGTACCCTGCATGCTGCCCGTCCCGGCAGTCTCACATTCTTTCAACATCCAACTAGGAACAGCGTATCCATGCAGATCATCAAGCGCTCCGGCGCGCGCGAGGACTTTGACTTAGACAAAATCGCTGCGGCGATGTACAAATCCTTCTTAAGCGTTGATAAGCCCATCGACCAGCCCCTGCTGCAGACTTTAGCCGCTGCGGCCGCCGCAAAGCTTGAAGGCCTTGAGGAGGTCAGCGTCGAGCAGGTGCAGGATATCGTCGAAGATACCCTGATGGAAGCTAAGTACTTCAAGGCTGCCAAGAGCTACATCCTCTATCGTGAGAAACGCAATCAGGTCCGTCAGATGCGCCAGGCGCTCTGTGCTGCCGTCTCCGATGCCGCCTTAGCCGACACCCTGCTCAATATTGAAAGACGCTTTAAAGAAGAGCAGTACAGTCTTACCGCCCTGTACGGCAAATTCTTCACCACGGTGCGCGAATCCTCAAGCCCTGAGGAAAAATTCAATACCCTGGTGAAGGCCGCGGTGGAACTTACCACCCCGCAGGCCCCCAAGTTTGCGCAGATCGCGGGGCAGCTTTATCACCACGCCTTAAAGCGCCGCATTGCCGCCGCTGAAGAACGCCTCGGCCTTAAGGATTTTTATGCCAAGCTGCAGTATTTAACTGCAGAGGGGCTCTACGGCCGCTATATCCTGGAAAACTACACCGCAGATGAAATCCGTCAGGCTGCGGCTTTTATGGACGTCAGCCGCGATGATCTCTTCAGCTACGCCGGCATTACTCTGCTGGCCAAGCGCTATTTAATCGCCTCCCATCACGGCGAGATCTTAGAGCGCGTGCAGGAATTTTTCCTGGGAATCGCGCTGCATCTGGCCTTAAAGGAAGATCCGCAGGTCCGTTTAACCTGGGTCAAGCGCTTTTACGACATGCTTTCGCGCCTTGAGGTCACCATGGCGACCCCGACGCTGGCCAATGCCCGCAAGCCCTTCTATCAGCTCTCCAGCTGCTTTGTGGACACCGTGCCGGACAGCTTGACCGGCATTTACCGCAGCCTCGATAACTTTGCGCAGGTAAGCAAGTTCGGGGGCGGCATGGGTCTGTATCTGGGCAAGGTGCGCGCCATGGGCTCAGATATCCGCGGCTTTAAGGGCGCAGCCGGCGGCGTCATTCGCTGGATCCGCCTGATCAACGACACTGCAGTAGCAGTAGATCAATTAGGCGTGCGTCAGGGGGCCTGCGCAGTGTATTTAGATCTGTGGCATCGCGATCTGCCCGAGTTTCTGCAGCTGCGCACCAACAACGGCGATGAGCGCATGAAGGCCCACGACATCTTCCCTGCCGTCTGCGTGCCCGATTACTTCTACGAAGAGGCTGAGCGCAACATCGACGGCACCTGGCAGCTCATCTGCCCGCATGAAGTCCGCCGCTTCTTAGGCTTTAACTTAGAGGATTACTTCGGCAAGGAGTGGACCCGCCGCTATCAGCTGTGTCTGAACGATCCGCGCATCACCAAGCGTCCGATCTTAATTAAAGATCTCATCCGCCTGATCTTAAAGTCGGCGGTGGAGACCGGCACGCCATTTATCTTCAATAGAGATACGGTCAATCGCGCCAACCCCAATGCGCATTTGGGCAATATTTACTCCTCCAATCTGTGTACTGAAATAGCCCAGAATATGTCGCCCATCTCCTCCGTCAGCACCGAGCTTAAAGTCAAGGATGAGAGCTGCGGCGAGTACGAGATTGTTAAGGTGACCAAGCCCGGCGACTTTGTAGTGTGCAATCTGGCAAGCCTGGTCTTAGGCCGCTTAGCCGATGCTCCGGCTGCGCATCTGCACGAGGTGGTAAGCACCGCGGTGCGCGCTTTGGACAATGTCATTTCCTTAAACTTCTATCCGCTGCCTTATGCTAAGCTCACCAATCACAAATACCGCAGCATCGGCCTTGGGGTCAGCGGCTATCATCATCTGCTGGCCAAGCGCGGCATTGCCTGGGAGAGCGAGGAGCATCTGCAGCTGGCTGACCGGCTGTTCGAGGAGATAAATTACGCGGCCATCAATGCCTCGGCCGATCTGGCAGCCGAAAAAGGCCGCTGCGCGACCTTTGCAGGCAGCAAATGGGAGAGCGGCGAGTACTTTACCGAGCGCGGCTATGTGTCCGAGCGCTGGCAGGCCCTGGCCGCTAAGGTAAAGCAAAACGGCATGCGCAATGCCTATCTGCTGGCCGTTGCCCCTACCAGCAGCACCAGCATCCTTGCCGGCACCACCGCCGGCATCGATCCGGTGATGCACAAATTCTTCTACGAAGAAAAGAAAGGGGCGATGCTGCCGCGCTGCGCGCCGGATCTCAATCCGCAGACCTTCTGGCTGTACAAGAGCGCCCACGATATCGATCAGACCTGGTCGGTGCGCGCCTGCGGCATCCGCCAGCGCCATATCGATCAGGCCCAAAGCATGAATCTGTACATCACCACCGACTACACCATGCGGCAGGTGCTGAATCTGTATCTGCTGGCGTGGAAGAGCGGCGTAAAAACCATTTACTACGTACGCTCGCAGTCCCTGACGGTCAAGGAATGCGTCTCCTGCTCATCATAATGAGCGTACAATGAGCGCCTGCACCTTATGCTTTAAACCTTTATTTTCCAACTCTTTTTAATGGGCGCAGGCCTATGGGCCTGCGAGGATGACTATGCTTCTGCACAAAAAAGCGCTGTTCAATCCCCAGGGCGAGACCGATATCCGCCGGGGGAAGATCTTAGGCGGCAACCCCACCAATTTAAATGACTTCAACCACTTAAAGTATCCTTGGACCTCGCAGTGGTATCGCCAGGCCATGAATAATTTCTGGATCCCCGAAGAGATCAATTTAGCCCAGGATCTCAAGGACTATCAGCACTTGGATCCGGCCGAAAAGTCGGCGTATAACAAGATCTTAAGCTTCCTGATTTTCCTTGATTCCCTGCAGACGGCCAATCTCCCGCGCCTTACTGAATACGTCACCTTAAGCGAGCTGTGCCTGTGCCTTAATATTCAGACTTTTCAGGAGAGCGTGCACTCGCAGAGCTACAGCTATATGCTCGACAGCATTGTAAGCCCGGCCGAGCGCATGGAGATCCTCTATCAGTGGAAGGACGATGCCCATCTGCTGGCCCGCAATACCTTCATCGGCAATCTCTACAATGAATTTCAGGAAAAGCAGGATGACGTGACCTTCGTAAAGGTGCTGATGGCCAATTACATCCTTGAAGGGATCTACTTTTACTCGGGCTTCTCGTTTTTCTACAACTTAAGCCGTCAGGGACGGATGCCGGGATCAGCGCAGGAGATCCGCTATATCAACCGCGATGAAAATACCCATCTGTGGCTGTTCCGCAGTCTCATCACGGAGCTCAAGGCCGAAGAGCCCCAGCTCTTTACCCCTGAGCTGGAGGCCGAACTTTTAGCCATGCTGCAGGAAGGCGTGCGTCAGGAGATCGCCTGGGGGCAGTACGTCATCGGCGATAAGGTCAGCGGACTGAACAGCCGCATGCTCTCTGATTACATTCAGTATCTGGGCAATCTGCGCTGGCAGAGCTTAGGCTATGCCCCCTACGATCCGGCACATACCCACGAGCCGCCGTCGATGGCCTGGGTGGCGCAGTACGCGGACGCCAATTTAGTCAAAACTGACTTCTTTGAGGCCCGCAGTACCGCCTACGCCAAGAGCACTGCGCTCATCGACGATTTGTAAAGCTTAAGCCTGCGGCTGCGGCAGCTTGCAGACGTCAATAAAGGCCAGTGCCCCGCTTAAGCTGTAAAGCTCATCTAAGCTGAACTTAGCGGCGGCGTGGCCGCTGCCGGCAGCCGGATAAACGGTTTCAAAGCGCTTTAAAGACTCGTCTAAATAGACCTTCACGGTATCATTAACGCCGAAGGGGCAGACGCCGCCTGCCTCAAAGCCCACCAGCTCAGGCAGCTGCTCGCGCGGACACATCACGGCCTTGGTGTGGAAAAAGTCCTTAAACCTGCGGTTGTCCACCTTGGCATCTCCCGCCGCCACAATCAGCACCGGCGCGCCTTCTACTATAAAGCTTAAGGTCTTGGCAATCTGCGCGGGCGCGCAGTTAAGCGCGGCCGCCGCCTCCGCTACTGTGGCGGTGGATGCCTCCAGCTCCACAAAACGATCACCGTAGCCTTTACCGGCTAAAAATGCCTTTACTTCAGCTGATCCCATGATTAGCTCCAAAACTCATTAAAATCCCTGTTACCGGTGTTATATAGCGGATCTATATAAATCACATCAATTTTGCCGCGGTGTGTCTTTTCCAGAAGATACAGACTGTGCAGATTGTCTCCCTCAAGCAGGAAGTTATAAGGCGCTTGATCATCAGCAGTTATTCTGCGTTCTTTATCCTCGCGAAAAACAGGAACATTCATCTCCAGCTGTTCATCAACCCGCTCTGAGTGTTCCTCCCAGATAAGACCATAACGCCTACTGTCAATCTCTTTTTTCACTTCAGCAAGAAGAATCCTGTCTTCTTCGCTGTCTCCAATTCTCGTCATAATCCGGTCAAGAAAATCATCCAGGATTTCTCTTTTTAACTGGGATAAATTACTCATTTTCCTTCCTGTACTTCAGTTCGCTGTTTATATTACTCAGTCTTTACATTTAAGCTGCATTATGCGGATTTTATTTCCGTCTTATGTTCTAATTCATACACACAGCTGACGGCGCTGTCCTAAAACCTTGAGATCTTCCTCGGTATTACCAGCCCACAGTCTGCTAAGCCATGTCATGGACAAGGTTTTTCTTTCGGCATGTGCTTATAGCTCAGTGCGCAGATGATCTGCGTGATCTTATCCTCAGGATGATCTTTGATGAACTGCTCCGCCAGCTGCATGGTCTTTTTAACGATAGAAGCAGTCAGCGGATCTTTGCCGTTCATAATACGGGACAGATAGGCTGCGGAAATCCCCAGCTTAGCAGCAAACTCAGCCTGACTGCACCCCATGAATCCGGCAATACGCAGTATGTCTTCCGCCTGCAGTTCTTCCGTCATATTTTTCCCTTAAAAATTTCAACTTAATTGATATTAAACCGCGAGCGCTAAAACGACAATGCTCTGACCAAATAAATTTGCTTACAGCAGCAGAAAACCACCCCACTGCGGAGCAATCTGCCGATTCTGACCAAATTTATTTAATGGAAGCAGCAGAAAACCGCCCTGCGGCAGAGCAATATGCGATGCTGCGCACCGTCTGCGTATTGAGCTTAAGTTCCTCCCCTGCCGCTGCAATGAGTCCTGCAGCCAGCCCCTGCTTAAGGAATCCGCACCTGCGATCCACTCATTAAGAGCGCGCCTAATCCGCTGCAGAGCAGCGACCTCCGCCATAAAAAAGCTCAAATAACAAATTTATACTGACAAACCCACGCTTCCTGCACGCCCTCGCTCAACTGTTTTAGTTATAATCAACTTCATAGAGAGGACTTATTGAGTGCAGGAACCTTACACTTTAGGCTTTACGCGCTGCGGCGATCCTGCGGGTCAGCCGCTGTGCCTGATCCACGGCTGGGGCTTGGATTCAAGCTTCCTCCTGCCTATTGCCTCAATGTTCCCGGAGCGTGATGTCTATTTAATCGATCTGCCAGGCTACGGCAAAAGCCGGCATTTAGAGGCCATCAGTGCGGATTTTGATGCCTGCTCGCAGGCTTTAGCGGCGACTGTACCTGCAGGCTCCGATGTGATGACAGTCTCGATGGGCTCGCTTTATGCCATCAAAGCTTTAAGCCTGATCCCGGCGCCCCAAGTCTCCTCCTTAGTCACTATCTGCTCCAATGCCCGCTTTCCCTGCGATCCCAATTGGCCGGGACTGAGCTCAGATCTGCTGATTAAATGCCGCACCATGCTGACGCCATCACGCTGCCGCCGCCTGCTGCATCTCTTTATTAAGCTGCAGACCATCGACAATCACGCCGTGGGCGCAGAGTTTATGGATGCCGCCTTTAAGAACTATCAGCTTCCCAGCTATCAGGTGCTGATGAATGGGATCACCCTGGCAAGCTTCGTCGATGTGCGCGAGGAGCTGCAGTATTTAAAAGTGCCGTGCCTGCAGCTGTTTGGAGGGCAGGACCGCTTAGTCCCTGCATCCCTGATCTACGCCTTAAAGGATACCGATCTGCGCTCCAGCTATATCTTTGCCCGCTCGGCGCATAACCCCTACCTCACCGAAGCCGCCCTGTTTGAGCAGGTGGTGCGGGAATTCTTTGATCGCGTCCACTCCTTCCTGCGCTGAAAACTGCCATTTTCGTGATCATAATCACAAAACTTTGATTAGGCGCTAAAATGCCCTGCAGAAGACCGGCTCTGCGGCCGTTAAACAGATAAGCTCGTAATGTAACTATGGTTTGAGGAGGAGCGCATGGAACTTGCATCCAACTATGCAGTCAGCATTGCGCCCCCGTCATTCCAATTAGGGGTTGAGGAGGCCAAGCGCGACAATAAGCTGCGCGAACAGATCCCGGAGCCCAAGGCTGCGCAGCAGTCAGCCGCCCAGAGCAAGGCGGCCGACGAGCGCGGCGGGGCGGCTTCTACCGGCTCCACCATGGCAGCTCAGGCGCAGGGCATGGTGGAGTCCAGCCGCCGGGAAATCGCGCAGATAGGCCAGGAGCGTCGGCAAAACCGCAGCCAGGGCCGCAGTGCGGATCAAGCGCCGGAAAGCGCTGACAAAGGGGAACAAACCGCCCGTCTGGCCGCCGCGCAGTCCAATGCAGCCGCTCAGGTACGCTCAAGTACCGCTTATGCAGCGGCTGCTGCCGGCGCTCCATCCTCCGCGGCCGCCTACAGCGCAGCCGCCTCCTCCCCCGCCGCATCCGGCACGGAGCGCACCGAGCGTACTGAACGGGTACGCCCGCAGTACGCTAAATCCCCGGCGCAGGCTAAGAGCATCGTGATCGCCTCACGCTATAACGGATCCTTTGCCTTGGACGTGCGCGGACGCAATTTAGATATTGCCGTCTAACGCTGACCCATCATACTCTTTAAGTATTCCTGCTCGATCTCTTTGGGATCCAGATCAGCGGCTGCTTCGACATCCGCAGCGATGTCCTCATCGTCAGGCTCAATTTCATGCGTGACCAGCTTCTGCTCAGTAAACCAGTCAGGCTTGACGTACGAGATCTTATTGACGTACCACAAGCGCGGTCCCTTCGGGGTGATAACCGTGGCTTCATCGCCCTCCGATTTGCCCAGCAAAGCGCGCGCCATCGGGGAATCTACCGAGATATAGTTGGAGCGCCCGAATATCTCATCGCCGCCCACGATGCGCACCTGCAGCAGGCTCTCATCGTCATCGGCCTCAATTTCCACGTACGCACCGAAGAACACCCGGCCATCCTGCTGGCTGCTGTGCTCAATTACCTGCAGATTGTTCATGCATTTGCGCAGATAGCGGATGCGCCGGTCGATCTGAGCCAGCAGGCGCTTATTGTACTGATAGTCCGCGTTCTCGGAACGATCGCCGAGGCTGGCCGCCCAAGACACTTTCTGCGTCACCTCAGGACGCTTGGTCAGCCATAAGAAATCCAGTTCCGCGTGCAGCGCATCGTAGCCCTGGCGCGTAATGTAAGGTTTGCCCATGTTCTTATCCCTATATATGAGAAAACCCGGCACGCGGCCGGGTTTCCTGATTGAGCTTTGCTTAGTAAAGCTTTACTCAGTCAATTAGAGCTGCGGGCCAGCCTTGACTAAGTCACCGCCTAAGCTCTCGAACTTCTTGAAGTTCTTGATGAAGCGGCCGGCTAAGTCCTTGGCCTTCTCTTCCCACTGAGAAGCATCGGCGTAGGTGTCGCGAGGATCTAAGATCTTCGGATCGACGTTCGGCAGCTCGGTCGGAACCACGAAGCTGAAGTACGGGATGGTCTTGGTCGGAGCCTTATCGATGGAGCCGTCTAAGATGGCGTCGATAATGCCGCGGGTATCCTTAATGGAGATACGCTTGCCGGTGCCGTTCCAGCCGGTGTTGACTAAGTAAGCGGAAGCGCCGGAGGCGTTCATTCTCTTAACTAATACGTCAGCATAGGTGGTAGGAGGCAGAGTTAAGAAGGCAGCGCCGAAGCAGGACGAGAAAGTCGGGGTCGGCTCGGTAATGCCGCGCTCGGTGCCGGCTAACTTGGCAGTGAAGCCGGACAGGAAGTAGTACTTGGTCTGCTCAGCGTTCAGGATGGAGACCGGAGGCAGCACGCCGAAAGCGTCAGCGGATAAGAAGATCACGCGCTTGGCGGCAGGGCCCTTGGAGACCGGACGAACGATCTTTTCAATGTGATAGATCGGGTAGGAAACACGGGTGTTCTCGGTGACGGACTTGTCAGCAAAGTCGATCTTGCCGTTGGCATCGACGGTGACGTTCTCGAGCAGAGCGTCGCGCTTGATGGCGGCCCAAATATCCGGCTCATTTTCCTTGGACAGGTTGATGACCTTAGCGTAGCAGCCGCCCTCGAAGTTGAACACGCCCTCATCGTCCCAGCCGTGCTCGTCGTCGCCGATTAACAGGCGCTTCGGATCGGTGGACAGGGTGGTCTTGCCGGTGCCGGACAGACCGAAGAAGATGGCGGTGTTCTTGCCGTCCATATCGGTGTTGGCGGAGCAGTGCATAGCAGCAATGCCCTTTAACGGCAGGTAGTAGTTCATCATGGAGAACATGCCCTTCTTCATCTCACCGCCGTACCAGGTGTTTAAGATCACCTGCATGCGCTCGGTTAAGTTGAAGACCACGGCGGTCTCGGAGTTGAGGCCTAATTCCTTGTAGTTCTCAACCTTGGCCTTGGAGGCATTGATCACCACGAAATCCGGCTTGAAGGTGGCTAACTCTTCAGCGGTCGGACGGATGAACATGTTGGTCACGAAGTGAGCCTGCCACGCCACTTCCATCACGAAGCGCACGCACAGACGGGTAGCCGGGTTGGCGCCGCAGTAAGCGTCGACCACGTATAACTTCTTGTTGCTGACTTCCTTAACGGCTAAGTCCTTCAGCACCTTCCAGGTCTCAGGGGTGACAGGCTTGTTGTCGTTCTTGAAGCCTTCAGAGGTCCACCACACGGTATCCTTGGTGGTGTCATCCATAACGATGAACTTGTCCTTAGGAGAACGGCCGGTGTACACGCCGGTCATCACATTGACGGCGCCCATCTCGGTGTTCACGCCCTTGTCGAAGCCGGTTAACTCGGCAGCAGTCTCAGCGGTATAGAGATCTGCATAAGAAGGGTTGTGAACGATTTCGGTAGCACCGGTGATGCCTAAAGACTCAAGCTCTTGAACTAAGCTCATTTTATTCTCCACGCTTGATGCAGGGGAAGTTCCCTGCGGTTATGTTTAACTTCAGGCATTTTACAGGAAAAGCGCGCGCAGGTTAAGAGCAAAGCCGCAATTTACTGCCCCGGTGCCGCAAAAAATTCTGTGCGCCCGCTCACATTCTCAAAAGCCCGCACACAACGGATCAAAAGTACTCCTGCAGGCCCACCTTTGGCTGCAGAACAAAACGGCGGAACCGTGAGATCGGTCGGTCTCACGGCTCCGCTTCAGCATCAATATGACGCCCTGTATTGCTAAGGCTGCTGACTGAAGGCCTGCTCCTGCATAAATTTCAGCAATTCCTCTTTAACAGGAGAGGCGTCTGAACAGGAGTGCCCTTTGATGGTGATGGCAGCGGCAGCCGCCCCCTGCTTTTGGGCAAAAAACAGATCTTTACCTTCAATAAGAGCGCTGATAAAGCCGGCTGCATAGGCATCGCCGGCCCCAAATGTTTTGACCACGCCCTGTACATGATAACTGGGACTGGGGATCTCTTCATTTGCGGTATAGACCGTAGATCCGTTCCTGCCGTCTTTAACATCTACGAGCTGGGTTCCATGCTTCAGCAGAAAATCAGCAATTTCTCTGCCGGTTAAATTATCTTTGCCCAAAGCTCTGCCGACCGGAAGCGCCAGTTCATCCCTGGTGCCGATGACGATATCAGCATGCCGCATGGCCTCGAGCATATAAACGGCGGCTTCATCAAGGCTGTCCCAGGTGCCTTCACGAAAATCCGGATCAAAGATAATGCGCACATCGCTGTCTTCTGCAAAGCGCATGGCGGTAAATACGGCCTCCCGTGCCGGCGAGTGCGACAAAGAGGTGCCGGACACCAGCAGCGCTTTAGCCCCGGCGATATACTCTGCACTGATGTCTTCCGGTCTTAAGTACAAATCAGCGCAGTTATCGCGGTACATGATGCAGGTGCATTTGCCTTCTTCTTTAATCTCTCCGATGGTTATGGCGGTTTTATGCCCTTCTTCATCGTCAAGAATATGGCTTACGTCGATATTAATGTCTGCAAGGTACTGTTTTACAAAGCGGCCCATGCCGTCTTGTGAAACTTTGCCGATAAATCCCACCTTAAGCCCTAATTTAGCCATGGCGGCTGCAGTATTGGCAGGAGATCCGCCTAAATACTTGGCAAATTTATGAGCATGTTCCAAAAGGCCTATATCAAGCGCATAAATATCAACAGTAGAACGCCCCATAGCAATTACATCTAAATGACGCTTATCATTAAAAGTAATCATTATGTCTCCTTACAACAAAAACAGGCTTAATTGCGGAATATAGACCACAGCTAAAAGCAGCACTGTAGATACCAGCACAAAAGGAATTATGGGCCGTATCATTTTTGCTACCGGTACGCCTGATATCTGCGATCCCACAAAGATGTTTACTGCCATGGGCGGAGTAATGAGGCCTATTGCCAAATCAAATACGATGATTAAACCTAAATGAATGGGATCGATGCCGGCCTGCATCGCCATCGGCAGCAGAATAGGCGTGACTATTAAAATAGCGCAGGATGTTTCCATAACCATGCCCAAAAACAGGAACAGGATGGTAATCATCAAAAGCAGCACATACTTATTATTTGATATGCTCAATATAGCTTCAGAAATTTCAGACGGCAGATGGATTAATGTCATAAGACGCCCGAAAAATCCGGCCATAGCAATGATGATTAAGATCTTTGCTGAAGTTACGCCTGACTCTACGGCAATCTTAAGAATATCCTTTACCTTAAATTCCTTATAGATAAACAGGCTGACGATAAGACCGTAAACAATAGCCACAGCTGCGGCCTCCGTGGCGGTAAACACGCCTCCGTATATGCCGCCTAAGATAATAACCGGCATTAAAAGCCCAGGGAAAGCCTCAATAAAGCCTCTGCCTACCGACACATGCTTTCCATCATCCTGCTTATTTACCGGCACCAGCCATTGTTTGTGATAAAACTTATTCAAGATGATCATGCCGGTCATGGCTAAGAGACCGGGAATAATGCCGGCTAAAAACAGATCGCCGATGGAGGCATTGGCCGTAACGCCGTATACCACCAAAGGAATTGAAGGAGGTATTAGAATACCCAAATAGCCGGCAGAGGAAGCCAAAGCCGCCGAGTACTCCTTTTTATAGCCGATCTTTTTCATTTCAGGGATCATGATGCCGCCTATGGCTGCTACAGTAGCGACCGCGGCTCCTGAAATGGCACCGAAAAAGGCACTTGCCACAATGGTTATGGTTCCCATTGCCGAGGTGGACTCTTTGAACATGCTTTTGGTAAAGCTGATCAGGCGTTTAGATACGCCGCCGTAGCGCATGATGTCGCCGGCGAAGACGAAAAACGGCACTGCCATCAGCGAGAAAGAATCAAGCTGCGAAAATGATACCGTGGAAACAAGCTGCGGCGGAAAATGAGTAAAACACAGAATATATGCGATGCCCGCAATGCCGAAAGCAAAGGCTATGGGCAGACCAATGACGATTAAAGCAATAAAGATTATTAAAAGCAGCATACGCCAGCCCCCCTTTTTTAGGCATTGTCTTCATCTTTTCTAAAGTCAAAAATGCGGATTAAGGCATGAAAAGCCGTGCAGATCAAAGCCGCATCCATAACCGCATAAACCATAAACATGGGTATGCGCAGAGCCGGCGTCAGCTGCCCCGAATGCAGAGTGGTAACTACCAAACGCGATCCGTAGAACACACAGAATGCTGCAAAGATTAAGACCAGGATGTTTAGGATATGCCTTAAATCAAAGCCGCATTTATTTTTCACGACCGTGGTCAGCATATCGATATTGATATGATCCTGCATCTTCACGGCGTAGGCCATGCCGATAAAGGTCATCCAGATCATGCAGTAGCGGGTAAGCTCTTCACACCATACAAGGGATAAAGAAAAGCAGTAGCGTAAAACCACCTGCAGAAAGGCAAAAAAGGACATGACGAGCAGCAGCACGCCTATGGCGACAGCCTCGCCTTTTGCCAATTTGTTATCAAGGGACAGCAGAAATTGCGGCATATATTGATCACCTCTAAAAAATCCGCCCCCTTCTTAAGGGACGGATCATGAAAGATATTTACTGATTTACTTCCTGCATCACTGCATCGTAAACAGCCTTGTCTACTGAGTTCTCAAACTCCGGCCATATCTTCCGGGCGCTGTCCACGAACTCCTGCAGCTCCTCATCAGACAGCGAGTTGATCTGCACACCCTGGGCAGCCGCTTCTTTTTCGTATTCAGCGTGATATTCGCGGTTGAGCTTTCTTTGATAGTCGCGCACTTCCACCGCGGCATCCGTTAGAATCTTCTTCAGATCATCCGGCAGCTCGTTCCAAATGCGGGTGCTGATCATCAAGGGCGCAGGACAGTAAATATGATTGGTTAAGCTGTAATATTTCTGCACCTCAAATACCTTATGGGTATAGCTTAAAAGGATGCCGTTATCCTGACCGTCCACCACTCCGGTCTGTAAAGCCGAGTACACCTCGTTGTACGGCATGATGGTAGGATTAGCGCCGACCGAACGCATCCACGATACAAAGACCGGGCTTTCAGGCACACGCAGCTTTAAGCCCTGCAGATCCTGCGGATGGTGAATCGGCTTGGTGTTATTGGAAAATCCTCTGAAGTCATTTTCAAGATAAGCCAGCACATGGAAGCCTTTAGTCTCGAGGCTGTCTGATACCAGCTGCCCGGCCTTGCCGTCCAAAACTTTGTAGGCAGTTTCATAATCAGGGAAAAGATACGGGAAGTCATAGATCATCAGATTCTTATCAAAGCTTGACATGCCCATGGTGGCAATCAGGATCATGTCAAGCGTCCCCTGCTGAACGGCCTCGGCCATTTCACGCTCGCCGCCCATTTCGCCGGCAGTAAACAGCGAGTTGAACTCAATGCGCCCGCCGGATCTCTCCTGCACCAGCTCGATAAACTTCTGACATGCCGGGTGCCACGGGTGATTAGTTTCAGCTGAGTGAGCAAGACTCAGGCTGAACTCTGCATCGGCCGCAGCGCAGGATCCGGCGCTGCATAAACCCACGGCTAAAGCCGCGCTGAGCATTGCTGTCTTAATGGATTTTTTGAACATAAAACTCTCCTTATCTGCAAGTTTCCTGCTGTAAAAATTCGTAGGCATCATCTACGCTGAAATCTTCGTGAATAACCTTATGCAGAGCCAGGATCAGCTCCGTAGGATGTTTGCTTTGGAATATGCAGCGGCCGAAAGTGATGCCGACGCCGCCGGCGGCCAGAACATCATGCGCCAGCTGCAGGCACTCCTTTTCTGACTTTAAGCCCGCGTCGCCGCCTGCCACTGCAACCTTGGCCGGTGTTGCGGCAACTACCGAGGCAAACGAATCCACATCGCCTGTGTACATGGTTTTGACCAGATCTACTCCCAGCTCTGCCCCCAGGCGTACCGCATATTTGACGTTTTTAGGGTTGGTCCACTCTTCTTTGTTATCAAGTCCGCGCGGATAAATGTGGGCCAGCACCGGCATGCCGTTTGCGTGAGCTTCACAGGATAATTTTGATAGGGTGGCAAGCTGATCCGGCTGATGCTCACCTAAAACAATAGCTCCCACCGAAATTGCGTCAGCGCCTAAAGCAATGGCTTCCTGTACGGTGCAGACCTGCACATCCTGTTTAGGATGTACCGGGGAAAAAGTAGTGCATTTTATGACCAGCGGCACCTGCCCTGCATACGGGGCAAAGCATTTTGCTGCTATGCCTTTGTGAATAGTAAGGGCATCAGGCTTGCCGGCGGCAATTTTACCAATAAGCTGATCAATTTGCTCAATTCCCGGCAGTACTCCGCGGGCCATTGCATGATCAACTGTAATTCCTAAATACTTCTTATTTTTATGTGAAAACAAACGGCTCAGACGAATTTCTTCACCTAACAACATGTTAAATTTCCTCTGATAATTTAATTGAGCTGGGTCCATCATGCATTTATGCAGAGCCGCTGAATGTGATTAGCATCTCATTTTATCAATATAATCAAATTATTAAAAACTAAATGGATAATTTGATCATTTTATTTACTAAAGCATGATCATGTCTGATGTATAATGCCTATAGCTTTTGTAACGGTAAAAACGAGCAATACTGAGCAGAAATTATGGAAAACAACCGCCTGGAAGAAATCGCTGCATATATCAGGGAGAGAAAACATGCATCGATGGAGCATTTGACTGAAACATTTCATATTTCTATGAGCACGCTGCGCCGCGATGTGAAAAAGCTGATCCAAACCGGCACTGTACGCAAAACTTACGGCGGGATTGAGAGCACTAATCAGCGCATTTTGACTCCGCTTACCACCCGTAAAGACATTAACAATGCAGGAAAAGTCAAAATAGGAAGGGATGCAGCGTTAAGCCTGACCAACGGCGATATTATTTTTATGGATTCCGGATCCACTGTCGGCGCTATGGCTCCATTTTTGGGGAGATTGGATAATTTAACCGTCATCACCAATAATATTCTAATTATAGAAAAAGTCATTCATATGCCCAAAATTCAGCTCTTAACATTATCGGGAGCTTATAACGAACACACTTTTTCCTTTGTCGGAGATTCGGTTGCCCCTATGCTTAGGCAGTACAATATAAATAAGGCATTTATGGGCACTACCGGTTTTTCCCTTACCAGCGGCATAACACACTCGACGCAGCTTGAAGCCGGGGTGAAGCATGCCGCTGTAGCCATGGCGCATGAGGTCATACTGCTGGCGGATCATCTTAAATTTGATACCTTTGCCCCTTTTACCTACTGCACCATGAATGACATTGACGTTTTATACACGGATAAGGACCTCTCTGATGAGTACAAACAGCTGTGCGCCAAAAGCAGCACAAAAATTTGTATTGCACAATAACCGACTTTCGGTTTTGAGCACTTAGATGGCGTATAGTTCAAATCGAAGCAGGCGCTGTGAATGCGGTTCGGCTTTACCGCAGATCTGAGATTACGCCAAGTGACTTTTAAGAGAAATGAGATGAGCCGTAAATCACCTTGAGGGGTATGTCTTTTGAGTACAGTTTCCATGAATTTAAAGTTTTCACCTGAAGTTAAAGCTGAATTTGACTCTATCGCCAAAAGATTAGGGCTCACGCCCACTGCGGCAGTCAATATTTTTATCAGACAGTTTATCGATCATCGCGGTTTTCCTTTCGCTGTAAGACTTGCTGACAACAAGGAACAGCGTTTTGCTCAGGCAATGGATCGGCGTTTTGACGAAATTGAAGCCGGCTTGGGAGAGCGTCATGATTTGATCGAGGCCTGAGCGCAGCTATGGAACTGTTATGACTCCATCAGGCTGGGAAATAATATCCTGCATTGCATCATGTTTTGGCCATTACTATTAGATTAACGTTTGCCGTATCCACTTTTTCAGTCCACTTGCCCTCTTGATAAAATTGCGCAGCGCAGGAGCAGAAAGGGGACGTCGGCGCGTCAAAGCGCCCGGCGCTTGCTATAATCACCCGCAGCTTTAAATTCAGAACACTTTATACGGACGGCAGCACAGATATGAGCAAAATTACCGTAACCGAGCCGGCACAGGCCTATTTTAGAAAGATCATTGCCAAGCAGCAGATGGACGGGCTGGCCATCCGCCTGAGCGTTACCAATCCCGGCACTCCGGGCGTGGAATGCGGCATTTTATTCTGCCCCAAGGAATACATCACCCCCAATGACGAGCACTTCAAATTAAACGGCTTTGAGGTGGTGATCGACAGCGCGGTCAGTGAGTTTTTAGATGAGTCCTATATCGACATGGGCAAGGATGACAGCGGCGATGAGATTTTAACTTTCCACGCCCCCAACCTGAAGAAGAACGTCCTGCCTGAAGGCGCCCCCCTCTACGATCAGGTCAAGCACTTCCTGGAGAGCGTGATCAATCCGAGTCTGGCCAGCCACGGCGGCGCAGTGGAATTAGTCGCGGTAACCCCCGATAACGTAGTGCAGGTGAAGTTCTCCGGCGGCTGCATGGGCTGCTCCATGGTGGGCGCTACACTGCATGACGGCATTCAGGCGCAGTTAAATCAGGCCTTCCCCGGCATGATTAAGGATGTAGAAGACGTGACCGCCCATCAGGTCACTGAGCAGACTTTCGGCTGATCACTCAGCTGCCGGCGCGCGCCCGAGCAGAGAGCGCGCGGCCTCCCGCCCGGCTTTCCCCTCATACAGGACCGCATAGATCTCAGAGCAGATCGGCATTTCTACATTCAGGCGCTGCGCCAGCCTGTACACCACTGCAGTCATGGCGTAGCCTTCCACGGCCTGACCGATAGCTTTAAGCGCGGCAGCGGCCTGCTGCCCCTGCCCCAGCATCAGCCCGAAACGGCGGTTGCGCGACTGATTATCCGTACAGGTGAGGATCAGATCGCCCAATCCTGACAGACCCATGAAGCTGCGCTCCTGCGCGCCTAATGCTGCCCCCAGGCGGGTAATTTCCACGAGACCGCGCGTAATCAGCGCTGTACGGGCATTAGCGCCGTACCCCAGGCCGTCTGACATGCCCGCCCCGATGGCGATGACGTTTTTAACCGCGCCGCCCAGCTGCAGCGCGACAAAGTCGCTGCTTTGATAGATGCGAAAAGACGGGGTATGCAGGGTCTCGCAGACCTGCTGCGTAAACTCAGGCTGCGTACCGGCGACTGCAATGGCGGTGGGCATTCCGGCGGCCAATTCGCGGGCAAAGGTGGGGCCGGAGATGGCAGCTAAAGGCGTACCGGGCGGCAGAATTTCCGCAGCGATGTCGGATAAAAAGCGCCCGGTAGTTAAATCAAGGCCCTTGGCGGCCCACAGTAGTCCCTGGCCCGGCCGCAGAAAAGGCTGCACCTGCCGCACGCTCTGCACAAAGGAATGACTGGGCACCGCCAGCAGCGCCAGCTCAGCGTCGGTAAAGGCCTCGGCAAAATCAGAGGTTACCGTCAGAGTGTCGGGAAAGGGCAGATCTTTTAAATAAAAGGGATTGCAGCGGCACTGCTGCATCACGGCCGCACGTTCCGGACTGCGGGCATACAGGCGCACCTGCAGCCCCTTGGAGGCGGCTGCCATGGCCAGCGCAGTTCCGTAGGATCCGGCGCCGGCCACTGCGACGTCTGCTCTCATTATGCTCATGCAGCAGGGCCTGTGAGACTTATTTAGAAAGTAGGTCCCGGTAATCTTTTAGGCTACCGGCTCGTCCTTCTTCTCAGCCTGCGCGGCAGCCTGAGCCTGCTTTAAGGCCTGCATGCGGCGGGCGCGGTATAACTGAATGAAGTCCACAGGCTGCAGATTTAAAGCCGGGAAGGATCCGCGGTTGACAAAGCTGGCTACAGCCTCGCGGGCATACGGGAACAGGGTATTAGGAGCAATGGCGCCTAAGATCACGTCGATCTCTTCCTGGTTCTTGATGCCGGTTAAGGCGAATAAGCCTGCCTGATTGACCTCGCAGATGAAGGCAGTCTGCTCGCCCACTTTGCAGGTCACAGTCACGCGCAGCACCACCTCGTAGGTGTCGATCTGCTGCGGGGCGTCTTCCCTGCTCTTCTCCACTAAAGTGGAGTGATTGCTGAAGGACACCTTGAGTTCAGGCTTCCACGGCGTGCGGAAGATGGCCGGAGAATCCGGAGTCTCTAAGGAGCAGTTCTTGGCATAGACGCGCAGCATGGCATAGCCGGGACGCGCCTGCTGGGCTGCAGCCGGAGCTGCCGGCTCATGAGTGTTCTGAGTATTATCAGTCATTTTTGAGTCCTTAGTAGTAAAGTTATCTCTTCTGCGTCAGCGGCAGATTGGCGCTTTCCCAATCCGCGATGCCGCCTTCAAGCACGAAAACCTGAGTAAAGCCGCGCTGCTTTAACAGCTTGGCGGAGTTGAAGCAGTCGGTATCGTATTTGTCGCGGCCGACGATGATCACCGGAGCATCCTTGCTGCGATCAATGCGCTGCACCTTGCCGCCTTTAATATCCGCAGCGGTAATGTTCACCGCATTGGCAATATGCCCCTGGGCAAATTTTTCTGCGCTGCGCACATCCACGAAGATGCCGGACTGACGATTGACCATCATTACGGCGCTGTTGACGGTAGCCTTCTTAATGCGGGCAGTCATGATCTTAAACTGCATCACAATCAGCAGCACCAGCACTACCAGCCAGGCGCCGCACATCATATAGTGGCGCATAAAGAAGGCGCTGAACTGCGTCCACTGATCTGCAGAAACTAAATCTGTCACCTTTCACCTCAATTTACAGGTAAGCTGCAGGGTAAAACAAAAGTTGAATTTTAGCATAGAAAGTCAATGGACGATGAGCAGGAGCTCGGCTAAATCATCCAGCTCCACCGTGGGCAGCCACAGCAGATTTTTGATGCCGCTGCTCCTGCCGGCAACGCCGCCCTTAAGCCAGGCGCACTGACAGCCTGCGCCCACCGCCCCGTGCACATCGGAGAGCGGCTCATCGCCTACATGCAGGATGCTCTCCAGGGGCACCCCCAGCCGCTGCGCCGCCTGCTGGAACAGATCAGGGTACGGCTTGCGCAGCTGATGCGGCGACAGCCCGGGGCGCAGATCAAAGCAAAAATAATGATCAAGACCTAAAGTCTGCGTACAGACGTTGCCGTTGGACAGCGCGATTAAAGGCACCCGGGACTTTAATTGGTCCAACAGGCGCAGCGAGCTCTCCGGCACCGGCACCTGCGAGCGCTTTTTTATGAAGATCTGCACCAGCTCCAAAGCTTCCATGATGGGCAGGACGCGCTGCAGCCTGGCAAAAGTCACAGTCAGCGCTTTAGCGCGCAGATAGGTGACGTCATTCTTTAATTCCGGCTGACTTAGGGCAATCAGATCCTTGTCATGCTCCCAGAAAGCGTAGGCGCTGCAGCAGTCAGGCAGTTTATAGCGCGCAGTTAAATAGCGCGAAAACCATTCCTCGGCATCCTTAATAAAGGGGATGTTGTGATACAGGGTATCGTCTAAATCAAAGCTGAGCGCCCGAATCGGACGCAGGGCCTTATAAAAGCGCATCAATCCTCCATGTGATCGCGCGGATGAGCCTGCGCGTAGGCCTGCTTTAAGCGTTCTAAATCCACGTGGGTATAAATCTGCGTAGCCGCCAGGCTGGAGTGCCCCAGCAGTTCCTGCACGGTACGGATGTCCGCGCCCCCTGCCAGCATTTCCGTAGCAAAGGAATGGCGCAGCTTGTGCGGAGTCACCTGCCCGGTAATGCCGCACTGCACCGCCAAGGCGCTTAAATGCTGCTCAATGGCTCTGGTGGAAATGCGCCGCCCGAAGCGGTTTAAAAATACCGCCTGACAGTCAGGCCGCGGCTTGAACTCATGGCGCACCTGCAGATAATCCGTCAGCGCTTTCTGCGCGCAGGAGCCGAAAGGGGCGCAGCGCTCCTTGCGGCCCTTGCCCACCACCCGCACTTCCTTTAAGGGCAAATCGAGCTGATTTAAATCAAGGGCGGTAAGCTCGCCTACACGCAGCCCGGCGCCGTAGAGCAGCTCAATGGCCGCTCGATCGCGCAGGCCGAATTTGTCCGTACTGCAGGCGGAAATCAGCAGCTGCGCCTCATCGTTGGACAGGACGCGCGGCAGCGGTCTTTTAACCTTGGGAGCAGCAACCGCCTCCACCGGATTGCTTTCCATCACCCCCTCTTTAATTAAAAATTTAAAGAAGGAGCTTAAGGCGTAGAGATCATGAGCGGTACTGGAGGCGGCCATGCGCTCAGCATCCTGCAGCGTAAAGTTGAACTCGCGCAGGATGATGCGCATGGCATCCTCGTCCACCTCGGTAAAGGAGGTAAGACTGGTCTCCCTTTTCAGGCACTTCTCGGCCTTATGCAGCGCCCGTTCATAGGAGTCCACAGTATGCGCACTGAAGCGGCGCTCGGCTGAGGCGTAATTTAAGAAAGCCGCAATCTGCGCTGCAAAGGCCTGCTCCATTAATGGATCTCGATGCTGCCTTCAAAGACCGTGACGGCAGGACCTGACATCATCACCGCGCTGCCGCGCCCCTCGTAGCTGATGGTAAGAGTGCCCCCCGGCAGATTGACCTTCACCGGGGACTGGATCCGGCCCTGAATAATGCCGATCACGGCCGCAGCGCAGGCCCCCGAGCCGCAGGCTAAGGTCTCGCCCGCCCCGCGCTCGTAGACGCGCAGATCAATCTCGTGATCATCAACTTTGCTGAAAAAGCCGGCATTGACATGCTCAGGGAATAAGGAATGCTTCTCAAAAATGGGACCGTATTTTGCCACATCAAAGCTGTGCACGTCCACGACCTCAGTTACCACATGCGGATTGCCCATAGACACGGCGCCGCAGGTAAAAGTGCGATCGCCTGCCTCTAAGGTATAAAAATCCGCCTGCGAGTCCGCCTTAAAGGGAATGCGTCGGGGCTCAAACTCAGGCTTGCCCATGTTGACGAGCACTGTGCCGTCATCATTGAGCTTTAAGCGCAGCACCCCGGCCGTGGTGCTGACGTGAATATCGTGCTTTTTGGTAAGTCCGTGCTCCAGCACAAAGCGCACAAAGCAGCGCGCGCCGTTGCCGCACATCTGCACTTCAGAACCGTCGGCGTTAAAGATGCGGTAGTGAAAATCGAGCTCAGGGTTGTACGGCGGCTCGACCAGCAGGAGCTGATCAAAGCCTACGCCGTAATGGCGATCGGCCAGGCGGCGGATGAGCTCCGGGGAGAAGTAAATTTTCTGGCGCACCCCGTCCACGACCATGAAGTCGTTGCCCAGCCCCTGCATCTTGGTAAATTTCAGCAGCATGTCCTTCTCCTAAAACGGCAGCAGTTCTTCCTGCGCCCACAGATCAGCAAAGTCCTGGCGGCGGCGGATCACCTGCGCCTTATCGCCGTCCACCAGGATCTCGCAGGGCAGGCGGCGGGCATTGTAATTGGATGCCATGGACATGCCGTAAGCGCCCGCGCCGCGTACCGCCAGCAGATCGCCTGCTTGAACCGCCAGCTTGCGATCATGCCCTAAGAAATCATCGCTCTCGCAGATGGGACCTACCACATCGCAGAGCATCTTCTCACCCTGATTTTTACGGCACTCAATGATATTCATCCAGGAGTTGTACAGAGCCGGACGGATTAAATCGTTCATGCCGGCGTCCACGATGCAGAAGTTCTTGACCGCAGTCTTTTTAATATACAGCGCCTCACAGACCAGGATGCCGGCATTGGCCACCATAGCGCGCCCCGGCTCGACATAGACTGAGACCTCGCGCTGCCCGACGCGCTTGAGCACCGCCGCTAAGTAATCGTAAGGGGACGGCGGGGTTTCATCGTTATAGGTCACACCGAGGCCGCCGCCTACGTCGATATGATCGACATTGATGCCGGCCTCCTCCAGCTGTCCGTACAGGTTCAGGAGCTTTTCCGTGGCTTCAGCGATCGGAGCATTGGAGGTCATCTGCGAGCCGATGTGGCAGTCAATACCGCTCACCTGCAGATACGGATCGGCCGCAATGCGCTGATATAAGGGCAGCGCAGCATCTATAGCAATGCCGAACTTATTGCTCTTCAGGCCGGTGGAAATGGAAGGGTGCGTTTTGGCATCGACATCGGGGTTGACGCGCAGGGCAATGCGGGCCGGCTTTTTGAGCTCTGCGCAGATTTGCGAGAGCAGCTCAAGCTCAGGCTCTGATTCCACATTGATGCAGCCGATGCCGGTATTGACCGCCAAAGTCAGCTCCGCCCGGGACTTGCCCACGCCCGAGAAAATGATCCTGGCGGGATCGGCCCCGATCTGCAGCACGCGGCGCAGCTCGCCCTCGGAAACTACGTCAAAGCCTGCGCCTAAGGACTTCATTAAGGAGAGCAGGCTTAAATTGGCATTGGCCTTAACGGCATAGCAGATCAGATGCTTCCTGCCGGCTAAGGCTTCTTCAAAAGCGCGCATATGGCGCACTAAGGTGGCCTTGGAGTAAATGTATAAAGGAGTGCCGAACTGTTCAGCTAAAGCGCTGACCTTTAAATCCTCGGCATAAAGTTCGTCGTTTTTATAATTAAAGTAATCCATGATTAAACCGTTTGCTTAGCTGTTGCGTCCTAAAATTCAGATCCTGATGGTCTATTCCTGCTCGCCGCCGGTGGAAAACAGCGTCACCTGACCGTCAGCAGAATGATCAGGAGCGCCGCCATGCTGCTGCGTGCTCTGTTCTTCATCGGGCAGATAGAGATCATATTTAAGACCGCAGCCTGCGGCGGTGAGCGCCAGCACCGCTGCAATGGCCGTCAGCGCTTTTAAAACTAAATGATGCTGCTGCATACGTAATCCTGTGCAGAATATGACTAATTGCAGAAAGTTTAATGCGCCCCTGCTTTTAACTCAAATCTTTTTGCGCCCGCCAGCAGAGGGCGCACCGAAAGAAGCGCAGCGCACGGATTTAATCGATGCGCGCCTGCTCACGAATGGTGAAGGGATGGATGGACTTTAAGTCCGCACTCAGTACAAAGTACTGCGGCAGATTAAAACGCGCCCGCCCTACCTGATTTTCCTCAGAGAGCTTGGTGTAGTAGCGGTTGATGGCATTGACCAGAGCTGCACGCGAGCCCACGTAATGGGGGTAGATCTGCACTTCATTGTCTTCATTGACGATGTAGATATCCCAGCCGTCTACTAAGGGCGCAAAGAAGTACTGCATAATCCCCACATTAGCATAGCGATCCACCTGCGCCGGCACCTGCAGCGCATACTCCGGGCGCATGCCGAAGCGGGTATAGACGCCGAAGGTATTGATCTCATCGCCCAGGACATTGTGCCGCACGATATAGACGCCGCGATCGCGCATTGAGCGGGCCGCGTAATTGTTATGCCCCACGGTAAAGGCAAAGCCGGCACCATCCTCCGGGGAGGTTAAGCACGAGAAGACCTGACGGATGAGCGCCTGCATATCATAGCGGATTAAATCGGCATGGGCGGCTGCATAGCAGCACACCTGAATGGAGGAGAGCACGCTGCGCAGATCGACCTGCTCGGCGTTTTTGCTGACGCGCAGCAGCACCGCCAAAAGCTCAATTACCCCTTCCTCGCCGTCGGGCAGCTCCACGGTTAAAGTCTCGCCCCAGGAATTGACGGTCAGCAGCGTCACCGAGCCGATTAAGCATACATGCTGCCGCCCGGCGCTTAAGGTGGTGCCGGAGGTCAGATCATAGCCCTGCAGGCGGCTTTGAGCGGTAAGATCGCGCTCTAAATTCAGCAGCACCGCACAGGTCTTAAGCTCGCGCGGACGCATCAGTGCGCTGTCCGGGACCTTGGCATGCGCCTCGCGGCTGATAAGGCGCATGATGTCGTCAGCCAGGCGTCTGATCTTATCTGCCGTAACGCCGTGTTTGGCTCCGGCGGCAAAGATCTGCGTACGTTTGGTAAGCAGGCGGTTGAGGCAGGCCCAGGTCACCGCCTCAGTAATGCTGCCGGCCGCATACGCGCGCCTGGTCTCTAAAATCTCAATGCTGTCCCCGCGCGCGGCATAGACATGCCAGCCCTGCGGACACAGGCTCTGCGCTCCGGCCTTCACAAAGGTCAGATCCGGCTCCTCCAGGGAATAAGTAAACTCCGGAGAGTAGAGAATGACCTTGCCCGGAGAGGGGTCGTAAGCGGCGTAGAGCTTGCGCGACAGCACCCCGGCGTCATCTGAGGTAATGGCGTATTCAATGCCGTGCCGGACCGAGAAGCTCAGCAGTGCGCGGTAGGACTGCATCAGCGAGGCGTAAAGCGCCTGATAGAAGGCGCCGATATAATGAATTTTCCACAGACCGCGGTTTTCCAGCTCCGCGCGCTCGTCCGCGCTCCAGCGCCAGCTTTCAGCCAGCTCATCAAGAAGCCGCCGGCGCGCAGTGACAATCGGCCCGGCCGGCAGGCCTTTAAGCCCTAAGAAAATCTTTAAATAAAAGCATTTGCGCACCAGGTGCAGACGGCCGAAATCTCCTTCTTTAATTAAATAGTCATGCACCTTGCGGTACATTAAAAAGTAAGGGTCAAGACGCAGATCGTAAACTCCGCTGCCGTTTAACAGCTCGTCCTTCATCTGCGAGGAGAGCAGCTGAGTCTGCGGATAATCGTCAGCGTAGGTCTCCATTAAAAGAATTTTGAGTGCGGCCTTAAAGGGCTGTTCAATGCCTTTGTAGAGCAGCCACAAGCCGGAGCCGAAGTACTCAGCAGGCGAGCTGCCCACTACCGATCCAAAGTCAAAGAAGCCGTTCTCCGGCAGCGCCCCGCTGTCAGCAAATTCAGCGGCATAGCCCGCGTAATCATCCAGCTCTTCATCGGAGGAAATGAAATACCAGGTCAGATAGCGTCCGGCCAGCCGCACGGCGCTGCGGTAAAACTCGTCTAATAAGAAAAGATTCTGCGCCGAGCCGCAGTTATCCCCGCCGATTTGATCCGCTGCGGCATTGGTAAAGCGGTCATCGCGCGTAACAAAGAGATTGAGATCGACCCCCAGGCCGCGCGCATAAGTGCAGATAAACTGACATTTTTCATTTAAGGCAAGCAGCTGCTCGTGCGTCAGGCTGTGACTGACGCATACCCAGATATCAAAATCGGAGTTGGCGCCCTGACCTGCCGAGGCGGTGCTGCCCATGCCGTAGAGACCTAAGATGCGTTTTTGCTCAGGCTCCGGCGGCAGCTGCCCGCACCACTCCTGCACCGCCTGCAGCTGCGCGGCCGTGGGAGTATAAAAATCGATGCCGCAGGGGATTGAGCCCGGCCGATAGCCCGGCAGTCCCGGGACGTTATAGTGCAGCAGGACCGGCAGTACTGCCAAAAAGCGCAGCGACTGCGGCGAGACTAAAGAGCTCGCATAGGCATGCTTCTGAGCATTAATCGCGTCGATACGGCGCAGACGGCTCAGGTATTTTTCACGCACTAAGGACAGATCAGCTGCAGGTTCGGCCATGATGTGAGGGTTGACTTAAGACCTGCTTATTTTAGCCCAGCATCTGCGCGGTTGTGACAGTGATCAGGAAATAAAATCGGCTTGGGGCAGCGCAGGAACAGCACTCCCAAATTTTGAGCAGGGAACTCAGTCCTGCAGTGACCGGAGCGCGGCTCAGCTGCGCCGCTCACACTTTTAAATGCTGCCCGAGCTTTTGCCGCCCGGCTCTGCCTTTTGCGGGCCGGATGGTGCTAAAATCGAGCCTAAACTTAAAATTCAGGATTGATCCATGAAAGACAGCAAACAGGAAGAAAAGAAAGAAAATACTGCAGCCCAGCCGGAAGCCGGCGCACCTAAGACTGACGCGCCGCAGCCTGCTGATGCTGCAAAAGAATTAGAGGCTGCAGCCGCGGCCCTGGAAGCACAGGAGCAGGAGCTGGCCGCACAGGCTAAAGCGCTGCACGACAAGCAGGAAGAGGAATTAGCTCAGGCCCGCCGCGAAGCGCAGGAGGCTAAGAAAGCAGCTGAGGCTGCCAAAGCTGCAGCAGCCCAGTCTCAGCCCGCCCCCACGGTAATTAAGAAGGGCAGCCCGCTGCTTGCCGCCTGCTGCGTATTGCTGTTTGCCGGCTTAATCGGCGGGGGCTGGTATGGATATCAGGAAATCACCGCCTTAAAGACCGCGGCCCAGGCTCAAAGCACCCAGGAGCAGGCTTTAGCTCAGGCCCAGCAGGCACTCTCCGGCACCCAGCAGCAGATGGCTGCCTTAGTGGAGCAGAATCAAAAGCTGCAGGAGCTCAATGCCAAGCTGCAGCAGGCCCAGCAGGTGATGGCCCAGCGCTTTGACTCCTTAGCCTCCGCTCAGGAAAACGATGATGAAGCCGTTGATGCCGTCAATTCCCGCCTGGATCGCTACGAGGCCCGCGACCCCAATGAATGGCGCATCGCTGAAAGCTTCTTCAACATTCAGGAAGCTTATCGTCAGGCCGTATTCGGCCGCAGCCCGGAAGGCGCCCTGTGGAATTTAGATCAGGCCGACAAGCTGCTGGTCAATTTGGAAGATGAAGATCTGGTGGCCATCCGTGCGGCCATCGCTAAGGATATTTCCACTTTATCGGCAGTGCAGATGCCTGATCTTACCGGCATCACCCTGCGCTTAGAGCAGCTCTATCAGGATGCCGGGCAGCTGGTGCTGGCCGGTCTCTCTGATCCTGAGCGCCGCGCTGCTGCTTTTGCCAAGCAGACTGAGCCTACCGCAAACTTCGCCGACTGGAAGGAAAACCTTCTTACCTCGGCCAAGCAGTTCTCCTCGCGCTTTATTGAAATTCGCCGCCGCGCTCCCGATGCTGCCACCGAGTTCTTAAGCCCCAGTCAGGAGCTGTTCCTGCGCGAGCATGTGCAGACCCGGCTCCTGCTGGCCAAGCTCGATGCCGCCAAAGGCGATCAGGAAGCCTACAGCGCCGACTTAGCTGAAGCCCGCCGTCTTATTGACGCCTATTTTGATAAGGAAAGCGCTTTAGTGCAGGCAGCCTTAGAGAGCATTGATCAATTAGCCGCCAAGAGCGTAGCCGTACAGCTGCCGCGCGTACTGGAAAGTCACGCCCTTTTTGAAAAGCTGGCCGGCAGGCGCCTGCAGAATATTCAGGGGTAAGCCATGGTAAAGATACTGCTGTTCATCCTGATCTTATGCGCGGCAATCTTCGCCGGGCCCTTTTTGGCTGACGAGCAGGGCTATGTGCATATTGCCACCAGCGATCACATCATCGAAACCTCGCTGACCACTGCGATCGTGCTGGCTGTTATAGCCTTCATCGTACTGTTCTTCGTCTGCACCCTGCTGCTCAAGTTCATCCGCATCCCGCAGGGCACCCAGAGCTTCTTCCGTCGGCACGCCGCCAGGAAGTCCGTGAGCCTGTTTCAGGAGGCGGTGCTGGCCTACGAGGAAGGCGATTACGAACGCGCCCTGTCCTTGATCCGCAAGTCTGCAGGCAAAAAGCCGCCGCTGGCTGCCTGCTTTATCGGCGCTAAATCCGCCTTTGCGCTGCAGGATTACGATTTGTGCCGCAAGTTCTTAGATGAAGCTAAGGGCCGCAGCAAGCAGGCTTATATTTCAAGCGCCATCATCCGCGCTAAGCTCAACCTGCAGATCGGCAACTCTAAGGCCGCTTTAGAGGTCTTAGAGGAGTTAAAGCAGACCTACAGCTCCAAGCTGGTGACTAAGCTTACCTTTGAGTGCTACCGCAAGGAGCAGGATCACGCCAGGATCGCCGCCATGGTGCCGCAGCTGATCCGTCAGCATATCGTCACCAAGGAAGATGCCGCCCGCTACAGCCGCGGCAATCTGGCCGCCAAGATCTCCGCTGCCGCCAGCAGCGCTGAGCTTAACGAGCTGATCGGCAAACTGGATAAGAAGGACAGGCAGGACCCCAAGGTCATTGCCAGTCTGACCACTAAGCTGCTGGAGCTGGGCGACGTCAACCGCGCGCGCAAGTACAGTCTCGATCTGTTAAAGAAGAACTTAGATCCTGACTTCCTAGAGAGCATTGCCAATTGGGAGATCTCCATCCCCGATGTGCTGACCCGCTTAAAGAAGCAGGCTGAGGATAATCTGATTGCCAGCCAGGTTAACACCCCGCTGCTTAAAGCCTTAGGCAACTTAGAGTTTAAAGCCGGACAGCTTAAGGACGCGCAGGAGCATTTGGAAAAGGCCCTGCAGCTCAATAAGAGCTCGGACATCTATCTGAAGCTGGCCCGGGTCATGGCGGCGCAGCGCCTGTTTGAGCAGGCCGCCGATTATTATGCGCAGGGACTGGAGAGCAGGAAGGCTCTGCCGCGCCGGGCTTAATTAAGTCATCCCCTGCTTATCATCATGCCCTGCCCGCAGGCCCGCGCCTGCGGGCCTGCTTTTCCATGATCCCTGCTTGCCGGTCACTTGTCACTGCAGTTACAATCACGCTTTTAACAGTAGCGGGAGTTGGGTATGACTGAAGAAAATTTACAGCGTTTTACCGGCATTCGCGCCTTATACGGCGAGGAGGGGTTTGCGCGCCTGCAGCAGGCTCACGTGCTGGTGGCAGGAGTGGGAGGCGTGGGTTCATGGGCGGCTGAGGCCCTGTGCCGCAGCGCCGTGGGTCGGCTGACCTTAGTCGATCCGGATGTCATCGATATTAAAAACACTAATCGCCAGCTGCATACCACCAGCCGAACGGTCGGCAAGTCTAAGGCGCAGGTTTTAGCAGCGCGGCTGCGCGAGATTAACCCCGAAATTACCGTGACGGTGAAGGAAACCTGGCTTACCCCGGAGAATTTAGCCTCCGTGCTCGATCCGCTGCCTCTCTTTGCCGCCGATGCCATTGACGATATCAAAGCCAAATGCGCGCTGATTAATTACCTGCATCAAAACAAGGTGTTCCTGGTAACCTCAGGCGGGGCCGGGGCGCGGGTGCACCCGGAGCTGCTGCAGTACGGCGACTTGAGCGCCGCGCACGGAGACGGGCTGATTAAGCACGTGCGGGATATCTTAAGGCGGGAGTATAATTTTCCTCCGGAAGGGCAGCGCATGGGCGTGCTGTGCACCTATTCACCTGAAAAGCCGGTTTATACCTCAAAGCAGGATGCTGATCTGCCGCACTTCGGGGCGGCCATGCCGGTGACAGCCACTGCCGGGCTGCTGATTGCCTCCCTCTTAATAAGCGCCATTGCCGCAGGCAACAGCCGGGCCTGATAAGGATTGCTGCCATGTTTGAGAGCGACTACGAACGTACTAAGGATTATTTAAGGACTAAGCTGCCGGATTATTTAACCGCCTTAGGCATCAATCCGGACACTGAATTTACTTGTCTCAATCCGGAGCATCATGATCCGATCGGGACCATGAGATATAACCCGCAGAACTGCACCGTGCACTGCCCGGTGTGCGGAGCGACCTACGATATATTCGCCTTAGTCGGTCTCAAGTACGGCATCAGCGACGTACGCGCCCAATTTGCCAAGGTGCAGGAACTGCTCTTTGCCGGGAGATCGCCGCAGACGGCAGCGCCGGCTGCCCAGCCGCAGCCCACGATGGGCGCTGCCACCTTCGGGAAACGATCAGGCAGTGAATACGAGGCGCCCATGCGCAGCTTTGATGCCCGCACTCCGACCTTCTCGCCCCTCTTTACCATGCAGCCGCGCCGCAGCGACGCCGGCGATCCCATCCCAACCGACAGCCAGCTGCAGCAGATAGGTGAAATCAGTCAGGTACAGAACCCGGCCTTTAGATCAAATCAGGAGATGCCGGCAGCACCGGCTGCGCGCCCTGCACAGATGCATCCGTCAGGGGCTGTCTTCGGCATGTCGGCCAATTCCTACCGCGCAGGGCCCACCGGCAGCAGCTATCTCAATCCGGCAGGCGATCGCGCAGCGCTGTCGGACTACAGCGAAATGCAGTACAACTACGCCGACTATCTGCGCAAAGCCGCCGAACAGGTAAGCAAAACCAGCTTTTTCCAGGATTTGGGTTTATCTGAGGAGGTCATTTCCCGCTTCCATTTGGGCTTTGACGAATCCTACGCCGCCGGCACCGACCGCCTGACCGGCGAGCAGCTGACCTGGCGCGCTGCCTTAATTCCGTTCTCTGATTACGGCTATACCGCGCTCAATACTGATCCGCGCGCCTCAGAGCAGGAGCGGCACTGCGGCAGCACCGGCATCTTTAATGAAAAGGCCTTAGCGCGCTCGGGCAGCGTCTTTATCTGCATGAGCGAGCTGGATGCTCTGAGCCTTGAAACCCTCGGTAAAAACGCTGCGGCCTTAGTGCACCCGGTGAGCGTCCGCGCCCTGCTTGAACAAATCAGCAGGATCCAGCCTGCCGATCAAATCTTCTATATCTGCACCGGGGCCAATGCCGACGGCGATGCCGTCAAGACCTTAAGCGCCGGACTTTACAATTTAGGCCTTACCTTTAAGAAAATTAAATTGTCCGGGGCCTATCCGTCCATTAACGCCGCGCTGCGTGCCGACAAGAGTGCCCTTAGCTATAAGGTCAATAAATTAGAGGAACTGCTCTCCATAAGCTTCAGTCCGGTGCCGCGCGTGAAGGAGGAATGCGCCTTCATCACCGATGCGGCGGCCTTATCGAAGCTGCAGCTCTCCCCTTATCTCTATGCGCTGTGCGCCCGCCCGAGCGTGCGCCGCCGGGTGCTCAATCTGATTATGCAGGAGCGCCTCTGCACTCTCATTACCGCCACCACGCCGGCGGCCTGGCAGTTTATCTGTCAGGACCTGGACTTAGGCGCTGCAGCAGGCTCGCCGCTCAATTTTGAGCCCTATCCCAATGCCAAGGCCCTGCTTATCGACAGTACTGAGGTCAAAACCATCTGCGAGAAGATCCGTTTTGCCCTGCAGGCCCTGCTGCTGCAGCCTGATCTTAACTTTGCGCTGTGCGCGGATGTCAGCGCCCTGACCTCCAAGGAGCAGGCGCCTGCGCTGATCGCAGGCTTAGAACAGTTAAGCGCCCAGCTGAGCTGCGGCATGCTGCTGCTGTGCCCCGAGGATCTGGCGCCTTTGTGCGAGGAGCGCTGCCTGCAGACTCTCAGTGCCGCGCAGAGCGCTGACGGCAGTGAGCTGGCCTTTACCTCCTCGTCCTTAAACGGCCGGCCCCTGAACTTCACCCGCTATGCGGCCTTTTAAGCAGGCTGGGGATGGCTGGACTTACTTTAAACGCTGCGCAGCGCGAGGCGGTAGAGAGCATTGACGGGCCGTGTCTGGTGCTGGCTGGAGCCGGCTCCGGCAAGACCCGCGTCATCACCGAGAAAATTGTGAAGCTGTGCCGCGGCAGCGGCCTGCCGCCCAGCCGCATCTGCGCCCTGACCTTTACCAATAAGGCCGCCGCTGAAATGCGCGAGCGCGCCGCCAAAGCTCTGCCCCCGGAAACCGCCGCCGCGCTGTGGATCTCCACCTTCCACTCGCTGGGCCTTGAGATCCTGCGCCTGGAGCACAGGCATTTAGGCCTTAACCGCAATTTCTCGCTCTTTGACGAGCAGGACTGCCGCAAGGCCCTGCGCGATATTCTGCGCTCTGATTTTGCCGATCTGCTGCGCGACAGCGCTGAAAACGAGATCCTAGATCAGGCTCAAAGCGCCGTCTCCCTCTGGAAGGGCCGGCTGCTGGCCCCGGACGAAATTCCGGGGCGGGACAGTGTGTACGGCGAGATCTATGCGGCCTATCAGCAGTATCTGCAGGCCTGCAGCGCCGTGGATTTTGATGATTTGATCTTCCTCACCACCCGCGCCCTGCAGCGCAGTCCCCAGCTTAAGGAGCGCTGGGAGCAGTGCTTTTACTACGTGCTGGTCGATGAATATCAGGACACCAATGAAACGCAGTATCAGCTCCTCAAGCTCCTCACTGCCAAATACCGCCGCTTTACCGTAGTGGGCGATGACGATCAGTCGATTTACTCCTGGCGCGGGGCCCGGCCTGAGAACATCAAAACTTTAGCGGCGGATTTCCCGGATCTAAAAGTCATCAAGCTCGAGCAGAATTACCGCTCCTCCAAGCGCATTCTGCACTGCGCCAATGCCCTGATTGCCAATAATCCCCATCTTTTTGCCAAGACTTTGTACTCAGAGCTGCCCGAGGGCGAAAAGATCGAGGTGATGGAGTGCCGGGATGAGGAAAATGAAGCTGAGATCGCCGTTTCCATCATCAAGGGACTGCGCTTTTCCAAGCGTCTGCCGTGGCATGACTTTGCCATTTTGTACCGCAGCAACTTTCAGTCGCGCTATTTTGAAAAGCTGCTGCTGCAGTCCGAGATCCCCTGCAGGGTCTCCGGCGGCACCGGCTTCTTTGCCCAAAGCGAGGTCAAGGACATCATGGCCTGGTGCCGGCTGCTGGCCAATCCTCAGGATGACAGCGCGCTGCTGCGCATCATCAATGTCCCCCGCCGCGGTATCGGCACCGATACGCTGCAAAAGCTGACCGAAACCGCGCGCCTTGCCCATCAGTCTCTCTTTGACTGCGCCATGTCGGGGGCCTTAAACCAAAAGCTTGCCGCGCAGCAGCGCCAGGCATTGGGCGACTTTATCATCCTCACCACCCGGCTGCGCACCTTCATCCTATCTAAAAAAGATCTGCAGCTGGCCCAGCAGCTGCCTGATCTCATCGGCTATTCCGCCTACCTGTCAGGCCCCAGGGTCAGCAAGGCGCAGGTGGAATTCCGCATGGGCAATGTGCGGCAGATCTGCAGCTGGATCGGCGAGATCATTAAAGGCCGCCGCGGCGAGCCGCCGCAGTCCTTTGCCAAGGCCGTGGAAAAGCTGGGCCTGCGTGAGCTGATGGAGCGGCGCGGCACGGAGGGCGAGGAAGAAGATGCGGTACAGCTGATGACCCTGCACGCCTCTAAGGGCTTGGAGTTTCCGGTGGTGATCCTCGCGGGCATGGAGGAGAACCTTCTGCCGCATCGCAGCTGCGAGGAGGAAGGCGGCAGCGATGAAGAAGAGCGCCGCCTTGCTTACGTCGGCATCACCCGGGCGCAGCGCCGGCTCTTCATTACCCTGTGCAAAACGCGCAGGCAGCGCGGTGAGCTCAGTCTGCCCAAGCCCAGCCGCTTTTTGGCCGAACTGCCGCAGGAAGAGCTCATCCTGCACAAGGCAGGTGAAAAACTGTCGTTGAAAATCAGCCGTGAAGAGCATTTAAAGAATTTTGATACCGCACTGGCCGACATCCACAGTCTGCTGAGCTGAGAGCAAAACTGTATTGCGGATCTCTCTTTGGCAGCGCACTGCCTTAGCAGTGAAAAGCTGCTGCGTTATTTCCGTGGGTGATGGTACAAATACTTTTCTTTGACAGTTACTTGAATAAAAGCTCTCAAAATCAAAGACATCGTTTTTAAAAATGTAGTAATGTCTC
>CALXNX010000006.1 GCA_944389865.1 uncultured Succinivibrionaceae bacterium | reverse complement strand
TGCCGTCTTTATCAATGCAGACAAAGGTGGTCTCATCAAATCCTGCCGTCTTCGCGTCATCAACGGCTCTGCTGATGGCATTGGCCGGCGGAGAGAGCAGCAAAGCTGCAGTCTTAAGGGCGTTCCGGCAGGTGGAATGGCCCGGCTGCGCATCCTTGAGATACTGCTCTTCAAACTCATTGCAGGTCATGCCGCCGGCCGCCGCCGGCCCCGGACCGACTGCGGCGCTGAGCTCCATGTCATGGCCGGGCAGCAGCGGCAGGGAGCCGCGCTCTTCAATGTCTCTAAAGCCGCACTTGGGGCAGACGGTTTTAATCAGCTCGCCGTCAGCCGGCACTGAGCCGTCATTCTCCGTCTCCAGCAGACCCATCTGGTGGAGGCTGCCGAAAACCTGCCTGATCATGGTTTTGGTGTCGGTGATGGGCGCCCCGCAGCGGCGGCAGGTAAAGATCTCATCAGAAATCTCCTGCTCGCGCCTGGTCAGTCTGAGCGTGTCGGGAATTCTTAGGTGTTCGCAATCGGCTTTTCTTTTCCCGGGCGGGGGCTTCTTAAGCTTTTCCGGACTGACGGCCGGACGGCTGCGGCCCTTTAAGCAGGCGGCCACTGAGTTTTTCTGCTCGTCCGTTAAGGACTGTTCCTGCTCAACAGCGGCTGAAGTTTCAGCAAAAAGACCTTTAATCCTGCTGCAGCAGGCCTCACCCACGGTTTCAGGCGTTCTGCCGGACTGTGCGGACGGTCTGCCGTTCTCCTGCGGCGCGCTTTCGCTGCGCTCAGGCTCTTTGCCCTCCTGCGCCGCTGCAGCTGCGGGCTTGGCGGCGCCGAACAGGTATTCCGTGAGCGGGCGGTCTTTCATAATCACCCGGCACAGCTCTTTTACAACAAAGAGCATGCGCTCGGCATCAGTATCCAGAGCTTCAAAGGCGCGCACCAGCTCCGGGGAGGAGTGCAGCTTCAGCAGCTCCTGCTCAATTTCAAAGGCCCGAGCATTGACGCTCCTTAAAGCCGCGATGGTCTCTTCATGCTCGGCAATGGTCTGCTGCCGGCGGTCGATAGTCTTTTGGGCCGTCTTAAGCTCAGCGCTTTTCTTCTCGTACTTTTCCTTAAAGTGCCCGGCTTTCTTTTCATCAGCCTCTGCCGGACTGCGGGCGGCTTTAAGCTCGGTCTCCCGGTCCCGGGCCTCCTGCTGCAGCCGTGCTGTCTGCGCTCTGAGCGCCTCAAGCTCGGACTGCTCAGCCGGCTGCGTCCCGGGCGGCATTTTGTGCCTGGACCTGCTGGTCATAAAATGCTCTCTGTTAATCTTTTAACTGCAAGCAGGAACAGCACGCGGCGGCGGGATTTTAAACCCCTGATAAGACCTGATACAGATTGATATTCCTTATAAAAATGCTCATACGGGCCACTGGAACGCACACAGACAAGCCTCAGATTCAGGAGGACAAAAACTTCATATAACCTTCATTAAGAGCTGTGATGCCCTCAGAGGCATAAAAATACCTCCTGCTCAGACCCTCTGCAGAACTGCTGTTTTTTAAAGTTTAAATTTTTGAAGTACATCAAATTATTTTTGCAAAACAGATAGGATTTGCAGCAACTCACCCCCTCCAAAGACCTCACTCCCGCCCTTCACGTTCAGTACTTCAGCAGTACCCTTTACCTCACTCATGCCGCGCCCGAATCCCCGGCGGCTGACTCTAACACCGAGATGATCTTTTTTCTGTTGAACTGGTCAACAGATCATCTTACTAATTTCGACCGATCATCTCAGCAATTCCTAACATTAAGCAGGACTCAGCCTTTAAGCGCCGACAGCAGACAGTCTCACCCTTTAAGCGCCGACAGCAGACAGTCTCACCCTTAACAAAGCCATGCAGTCATGGAGAAGGCTGACAGCTGCGACTCGCTGCCTTGGAGTGCTGAAGCGGGAGCTTTAATTCATAGGCCAGGCATTTTCCATGTCCGCTGTATGGATGCTGTAAGCGCTGGCGCCGGGCAGATAAAAGGCGGCCTGGGCCGCCTTTTACCCCCGCAGTATGGTGTGACGGGGATTGATGTTTCAGCTTTTAGTAGTTGTAGTCAGAGATATTGTCCGCGGTAAAGACCAGCGGGGCATAGCCGTAGGCAATGCCGTTGTCCACTTCAACCTTTTCATAGCCCGGAGCCTTCAGATCGGTGCCGGATGCCACGCCGTCGCCCTTAACTAAGAGGTAGGCGGCGTAGGCAGTGGCGTAGCCCGCATCTGCAGGTCTCCAAGCCAGCCCCTTGTAAATGGAGCCGTCCTTTAAGTAGTTGGCCGAGGTCGAAGGCATGGCCAGCGAGACTACCTTCACGTCGGTGCGCTTCTTATCCTTCAGAGCCTGAGCAATGGCGCTGCCGTGCACAGAGCAGTCAAAGAAGCCCTTGATCTTAGGATAGGCCTTTAAGATCTCAACGGTGCGGCTGTAAGCCTGATCCAGACTGTTCTTATCCTCGTAAGGCTCGGCTGAAATGTTTTCCATGTCAGGATACTTGGCCTTGATCTGTTCTACAGCGGCGTTGTACCAGGCCATATGAGTGGTCATGGTCAGACCGCCGACAAAGCCGGCATACTGACCGGATCCGCCCATGGCCTCGCCTAAGAAGTCGCCGTAGAGCTTGCCGAAGTCTTCATTTCTGAAGGCTTCCACGTCGAGATCTACGCTGTCAGCAATATCCGGAGCCTCATGGGTGACCACCTTGATGCCGGCTTCACGAGCCTTCTTGATGGTGGGAATTAAGGCGCGCGGATCATTCGGCACTACGCAGATGGCATCCACCTTCTGGGAGATTAAATTCTCCATGATGGAAATCTGCTGTGACGGATCACCTGATACCGGAGTCTGCACGTAAACATTGATGCCCAGATCTTCCTTGAGCTTTTCAATGCCCAGAGTCATATCGTCAAACCACGGGTCACTCTGCTTGACGATCATGACCACCGTGATGTCCGAGTCCTCGGCAGCGTAAGCTGCCGTTGTACCGACGGCTGCGGTCGATAAGGCGACGGCGCAGGCGCACACAGACTTTACTAAAGTATTTTTCATAAGGCCTCCTTAGGGCAGTTACTGAAAATAAAATGCGCTGAAGCTTCATCCTCACTGCCAAAACGCAGACTCAGCAGTCAGGCTGAAGCCTTGTATTTGATTACTCAATATTGCGATGGCGCTTTTCCATGCTTTCATGGGTAACGGTCAGCTTTTCCTCCAGCACCATGATGATTAAGTCAAAGAGCATAAAGAGGTGCTGCTCAAACAGATTGCCCATCGGCTGCATGGACGGCACTACCTTGTCAGTGCCGTTAAAGACCGCCGCCGGCACAAAGAGAAAATGCCGGGCAATGGACGTCGCTCTGCCAGACGGCGAGCCGGTGACCACCACAGTGTCGGCGCCGGTTTTGACGGCGTTCTCCAGCACGCAGTTAATGTGGGAAATATTGGCCGATCCATTCACAGCCAGGAACAGATCGCCCTGGTGCATGCCGGGAGTGGTGTCATCCCAAAGCCAGTGCACTTCTTTGCCCAAGTGCATTAAGCGCATGGCAAAGGAACGGGCGGCAATGCCCTCGCGGCCGACGCCCATCACAAAGATGCGCTCATGGGCGGTGAGCAGTTCAATGAACTCCTGGAGATTTTTAAGATCCTGCGCCTCAAAAACCTCGCGATGCTCTTTTAAAATGACTTCATACAGCTCGGTATAGCGCTTTTTTAATTGTTCATCTAACATCTTGTTATTCCTCATGGTCAAAGTAAAACTAGGCATCCTCAGAGCCCGCCGGCCTGCGGGCGGCCGGTTTTTTGAGAGATTGAGAGAGCATATTCAGCAGTTTTCTGCCGTCCTTGGTAAGCCCCAGTACCAGGATGAGCATCAAGCCCCAGATGAGCTTGGTGGTGTAGGGCGAGAGCTGCAGGATGGTGAAGGAGCTGGCCGCCATCTGCATCAGCACCGTGGTAATGCCGATGCCTATTACCTTGCCGCGGCCGCCTGCCGGATGGATGCCGGCAATCACGCAGACAATTAAGGACTGGAAGACGTAAGCGTCGCCGTATCCGACTTTGGCGGAGTTCACGCGCATGATGATGGTAAGACCGGCCAGCCCCGCTAAAAATCCTATGGCGGTAAAGGCGGCGAGGTTCATGCGCTTGTTGTTAATGCCCGAGAACAGGGAGGCCACGGGATTGCCGCCGAATAAATACAGTTTGCGCCCGTTGCCGGTCTTCTCCAGCATCACCGCCATTATGATCATCACCGCGATGAACATGATGAAGATGAGCGGAACGCCGCCGACCTCAGCAATGCCCATGGAGGTAAAGCTGTCCGGAAACCCCACTACCGAGCGGCCGCCGGTCAGCGCCATGCCGATGCCGGAGTAAAAAGTCATGGTCCCCAGGGTGGCAATCAGCGACGAAACTGCGCAGGTTGCAATCAGGATGCCGTTGAAAAGCCCCATCAGGGTAGAAAGCGTCAGTGCGATAACGACAGCCAGAGCAATGCGGCTGCCTTCCTCAAGGCCGGGCAGCCACTGTCCAGTGAGAATAAAGCCGGCGATAATGCCCGAGAGACAGGCATTAGCGACAATCGACAAATCAATGCCGCCCACTAAGAAAGCCAGCATCATGCCCAGAGCAATCAAGCCGAACTCAGGGATCTGGAAGGCCATGGACTGCAGATTGGCTCCGGAATACATGGAACTGCCGAAGGCTAAAGCGCAGACTGCCGCCATCAGGATGAAGACAAAGCACAGCGCATTTAAGTTGGCGTCAGCAATAAAATAGCGTTTAAACCAAGAGTTCTGCGTGGAAGCCGGAGCTCCGGCTCCTGCGGATTCCTGACTTTCTGCCATGAGCTTGGCGCTCTGGCCTTTTACATGCAGGTGTAAGCTTTTCATCACAGATCTCCTCAGCGTGATTCAACCTTGAATAAGAGATGGCGATCATTGCGCACCTTTTCCTGCCAGGCGGTGAACGACAGGGAGAGGACCAGAATGATGCCGACAAAGAAGTTGTTCCACGAGGCTGACAGCCCGAGGAAGATTAAGGTGGACTTTAAAAGGTAGATGATAATGACGCCTAAGATGGCCCCGAAGATCTTGCCCTTGCCGCCGCTGATGCTGGTGCCGCCGATCACTGCGCCGGCCACTACCATCAGCTCCTCGCCGATCATTTTGTCGGGATAGACGGCGTTGACCTGGCAGATATAGATGGATCCGGCGAGGCCCGCTAAAGCACCAATATAGCCGTAAGCAAAGAGGCGCAGATACAGGGGCTTGAAGCCTAAGCGAATGGCGGAGTTTTCATCATTGCCTATGGCTACAATGCCGCGGCCCAACATGGTCTTGTAGATAATAAACCAGGTTAAAACCACCACGATAATGACCGGAATGATGCTGACGGTAAGTCCGACTGCGCCGTACTCGCCTTCAATTTCAAACAGCGTGGCTGAGCCGAAGGCGCTGAAGCTGGGCGGGAGAATGCCGCCGCCGAAGGTGCGGGTGCCTACTAAGGTTGCCATCAGACCATGGAACAAGTTCATGGTGCCTAAGGTAATAATGAAGGCCGGGAGCTTCAGCCAGCTGACCAGGCAGGCATTGCACAGTCCCATAATGGTGCTTATAAGCATGGCGCAGGGAATGAGCACGGCCGCGGACTGCCAGCCTATTTTCATCATCAGCCAGGTTGCGCAGTAGCTGCCGACAAGCGCCATCGCCATGAAGGAAATGTCGATGCCGCCTGAGAGCATGATGAGGAGCAGACCCATCACCAGAATAAGATCGCGCGATGAAGTTCTGATAAGGTCAAAGAGCGTATCAATATTTAAAAAGGCAGGATTGATCACCGCCACCGCGGCACAGTAGGCCGCAATGATGGCCAGCAGGATGCCTTCTGAACGGGCAATTTTAAAAGACATTACTTACCCTCCTTTGCAGCAGAGGTCTGAACGGCAGCGCCGGCGCGGGCAGCTTTCGCTGCGGCCTGCGCTTTTGCGATATCGCCGGAGGCAATCGCGGCATTGATAAAAACGGCTGTATGCGGATCTTTAAGCTCATCCTCTTCAAGGAGCTTAATGATGCGCCCGTGGTAGAACACCGCAATGCGATTGCAGTTTGAAGTAAGCTCCTCGAGCTCGTCGGACAGCAGCAGGATGGCCATCCCCTGATGCGCCAGCTGCTGCGCAATTTCGTAGATCTCAGACTTTGATCCGATATCAATACCCACCGTCGGGTTGTCCATGATAAAGAGGCGGGGCTTGGTCAAAAGCCATTTGGCCAGCACTACCTTCTGCTGATTGCCGCCTGACAGCTCGCCTGACAGCTTGTCCTCGGAGGTGGTTTTGATCTTCAGGCGCTTGATGCTGTCCACGGCCGCGCTGCGTTCTTTCTTAAAGTCAAAGAAGCCTAAAATACTGCTGCACAGCTGCTTAATGACGGCTGCGGTGGTGTTGACGGCAATGGAGCGCTCTAAGAACAGGCCCTGCACGGCACGATCTTCAGGCAGGAGGGCAATGCCGTGATCCATGGCTGTCGTCGGCGAGCTGATGCTCACCTCTTTGCCGTCAATTAAGATCTGCCCGCTGTCAGGACGATTCAGCCCGAATAAGGACAGCGCCAGCTCCGTGCGGCCGGAACCTAACAGGCCGATGCATCCGGTAATGTCGCCCTTGCGCAGCTTGAGGCTGATGTTTTCATACATGCCTTTTTTGCACAGATCTTTGAGCTCGATAAAGCTCGGTTCATCCGGGCTGGTTCTTTGATATTTGGGGTAGGAGATTTCGCGGCCGGTCATGTAGTAGGACAGGCGGCGCTGATTTAAATCGCGGCTGGGGAAGTCGCCGATTTTGCGGCCGTCGCGAAAGACCGTCACCACATCGGAAATACGGAAGACTTCGTCGAGCTTATGACTGATGAAGATGATGGCCAGTCCGCTCTTTTTGAGCTCTGACATCACCGCCAGCAGGCGATCCACCTCGCGGCTGGTCAAGGCGGTGGTAGGCTCGTCCATGAACAGCACCTTGGCATCCATGGCCAGAGCGCGGCAGATGGCCGTCAGCTGCTTGGTGCTGATGGAAGCCTCGCGCAGCTCCTGGCGCAAATCAAGATTTACGCCGATGCGGCTCAGCTGCTCTGCGGCAATTTCATAAATCTGCGGCCAATTGACTAAGCGCTGATTGGTTTCGCGCAGTTTGCCGATGGCAATATTCTCGGCCACGCTCATGTGCTCAAATAAGGAAAGATCCTGATAGATGACCTGAATGCCTTCATGCATGGACTGCACCGGTGTGATGGAACTGTAATTGCGGCCGTTGACCACAATCGTGCCCTTGTCCGGTGTATAGATGCCCGAGATCACCTTCACCAGGGTGGACTTGCCGCTGCCGTTTTCCCCGGCCAGGCAATGGATCTCGCCGCCCTTAAACATCAGATTAATGTTGTCGAGGGCTTTGAAATCCCCAAAGGTTTTGGTGATGTCGATGGCTTCTACCATCAGCGGCAGCCCTTGCGGATCGCCTTTATGCGGTTCAGCTCTAAGCTGTGTTGCAGCGTACTCTTCCATGGACACTTCCTTAAGTTCAGATGATGTTGATATCGAGCTCATGCAGTTTCTGCCGGTGATGGTTTTTCATGTCGCCGTCATCAATGGCGTAGTCGATAAGCCGCATGGGGCCGATAAAAAACGGAGTTTTCTTGTCAAACTTGCTGGAGTCGGCCAGCAGTACGGTATGCACGGAGCTCTTTACAAGCAGCGCCTTCATTTGCGCCAATCCTGCATTCATTTCATACAGCCCGCTTAACAGATCGAGTCCGGTGCAGGAGATAAAGCACAAATCAATCTCGTAGTGATCCAATAAGCTCAGCCTGACGTCGGGGGCTAAGATGAAGTCCTCGTGCTTGTCATCAATTTGGCCGCCGGTGCCGATCAGCACGTAGCGCGGATTGCTCTTGAGCAGATTCAGGATCCGCATGGAGTTGGTTACGATATTGAGATCTACATCAGGCAGTGCCCGCGCTAAGTAGTAGCAGGTGGAGCTGCTGTCAAGGAAAATCGTCAGCCCCGGCGAAATCATGCTGGAGGCTTTGAAGGCCATGATCTCTTTGGCCTTCACATGCTCATCGCGGCGCTTGTCAAAGCTTTTGCCTATGTCCGTGGCCTGCACCGTAGAGGCGCCGCCGTAAATGCGCACTAATCTGCCGTGTGCCTCCAAATACCTTAAGTCGCGGCGGATAGTTTCAACTGAACACGAAAAGAGGCTCGCCAGGCTCTCAACCTCCACCGTTCCCTGCTGGTTTACCAGGGCGATGATCCGGGCAAATCTCTCTTTGCGCGCAAGGCTGCTGAACTCCGACATGAATCCTCATTTACTAACAATTTGATTTCTAATGTAAGTTAAAGCAATTGCCGGCGCTGAATTGTGAACCTGGTCACATGGAACCGGGAGCGGGGAATGATACATGACCGTTTGCCCCGGTGCGGGTGCAGAACGGTCACTGCAGGCGGATTGGCTGCTCGCAGACTGAGCCTATGGGGGATGCCCGGAATAATTGCCGCGGGCGCAGCAGGTGCAGCTGCAGCCTTTTGTCAGGATAGGAATACAAAATCACGCATAGAAGAGCAGCGCAGTTTCACGGAGCAGGCGGTATTTCGACCGCATTTTCATTGATGTGAAATTCATACCGGGCAAATCCATGACCTTCAGATCATGGGCAGGAGATAAAGCTTAACTTCTTTTTCTAAAAGACATCGCGGCAGCGCCATTTGCCTTAAAGATTAGTACAATAAAGAAACAGCAAAACGCTGTCACGACCGTCAAGGAGCGCGAACTATGAGCCGCAATCCCGATCTTAACAGGCTGCCTTTGAGCGTTACCTCATTCGCTCAGATGATTGCGCAGGACAAGATATATGTAGATAAAACCGATTTGGCAGGCGAAATTGCCGGCTCCAATGGTCCCGTGTTTTTATCCCGCCCCCGTCGTTTCGGCAAATCTACCTTGGTCAATACTTTTCATGAGCTTTTTGCCCACGGCCTTGGCAGCTTTAAGGGTCTGAAGATAGATAAGCAGCAGCTCTGGCATGATCCTAAAACCTATAAAGTGCTGCGTTTTGACTTCTCGCCGGCTAAAGATCCGATTGAAGGCAAAACCTTTGCGCAGGCCCTGCGTTACCGCGTCTACAAGGCGTTTAAAGAGCACGGCTTCACGTTAAATCCAGAGCTTGACGTGGTTGAAGCTTTTGAAGATGCTGCAGGCTCCTTTGCCGATCAGGAACTGGTGCTGCTGGTGGATGAATACGATGCGCCGCTGACGCAGGTCATGAATGATCCGATAGAATTTGAGCGCAGAAGAAAGATCCTCTCTGCTTTTTTCCTGACACTAAAAACTAATATTGAAAAGTTCCGCTTTATCTTCATCACCGGCGTTACCCGCTTTTCTGAAGTCAGCATTTTTTCAGCCTTTAACAATTTGGACGACATCAGTTCCAATCCGCTCTACGGCGCTATTACCGGCTATACACAGCAGGAGCTGGAGCACTGCTTTAAAGATTACCTCGACTACGCGGCGGATGTCCTGAACCGGAAATACCAAACCGCAAAATATGACCGTGAACTTATTCTGAAGAAGCTTCAGGAACATTACGACGGCTACAGCTTTGATGAAGATCATCAATATGAAGTCTATAACCCTTGGTCTATACTAAAGTTTCTGAAATATCCCGGCAGAGAATTCAAGAGCTACTGGCTGGAAACAGGCGGGGCCGCTCCTGCCTTATTGGTCAATTTTCTTGATAACTATATAGAGCGCCGCCTGAATGAAACTAATGTGCAGGCTTTTCTAAATCTGGACTTCAGGCGCACTGCAGATATTGATGAATTATCGCCGGTACTTACCGACATTCAAAAGCAGGATTACCCGCTGATGGCGATCATGTATCAGGCAGGCTATCTGACCATTAAAGAAGCCTGCTGCGGTATTGTAAAGATCGGTATTCCTAATTTGGAGGTAAAACAGGCTTATGCCGGCATTATTCTGCACAAATTGACGCAGAAGCCGCGAACGGCTCTGCGCGCGGTCTATCTGCTCTCAATAAGACAGGCGCTTGCACAGAAGGACTATCAGCAGCTGCGGCAGATCATTAATCGATATCTCAATGAGTTTACTCCTGAGGCTTTTCTGAGTTTTAATGAAGCCGCCTTCCGCGATGTAATCAAGGCATTTTTAGTCTTGATGGATTTTGATGCCTATTCAGAATACTCAACCGCCTCCGGGCGCTGTGACCTCTGCCTGTCAACTGACGATACTCTGTTTGTTTTTGAGTTTAAGGTGACGGATGATCCGGCAAAAGCAGAGGTTAAGCTTAAAGAGGCTGCAGATCAGATAAAATCCCGCAAATATTGTCTGCGGCTGGCCATACAGAAGGTGGTTCCGCTGGCGGCCGTAATCGTAAAAGAGAGAGCAAAACAGGGGAAAGCTGCGCCGGTGCGGGAACTGGCGCTTTTAGAACCTGTATAAGGACCGGCTTTGCAGGTAATCAGGATCAGGACAGGTTCCTGCTGAGCCGCTGAGAGTATTCAGGGCACATCCGCAGTACAGCAGGCGGATCGCCTGCACCGTTTTATCGCAGGCGAACTCAAGCCCAGTTTAAGGCCGCTTATACATAGCGCTTGATGAAGGGCTCGCCCTTCTTTTTGCGCGCCAGCACTTCGTCCGTGATGACCTCGCGGATGTGCGGGCAGTCAGGCGCCGGGGAGCCCGGATGATCAAATCCTACCTTGAAATTGGTGTATTTCTGATGCTCTCCGATGCAGTAATCCGGCAGGTACGGGAAAAGCTTTTTGGCGTCGGACAGGAAGTTTAAGTAAATATCCACGATCTTATTGGCAATGGTCATTCCCTGCTCTTCATCGGCGCTTTTAAAGAGCGCGCTCAGGATCAGGATAAAGAAGGTATTCATCGAGCCGTCGATCATCAAGGTCAGGAACGGGCTGATGTGCCATCCGATTTCGTTGACTGCCTCGGCGTGGCTTTCCAGGCGCTGCATGTACTCCATGCGCGTCTTTGGACGCTCGTCAAAGGTGGCCATGAGCTTGTCGATGTAGTGGCTGAAGATCTCCGGATCGCAGTAGGACTTGAACTCTTTGTGCGTCAGCGGGATCCTGAAGGTCATCTCCTCCTCTAAATACCGCTTCACCGCAGCTTTATCTACATTGGGCAGATTGGCGAAGGTTTCAGCCAGCTCCTCGCTGTGCATCGGAGTGGTGTGATCGAGCTTGACACCGTCGCTGCAGTTGATGACCTGCTCATTCTTATAGAACTCGATAATGAGCTCCATGTAGAGTTTGGAGAGCTTGTACATGCCGTTGCAGTGCACTTCACCGCCGAAGTTGCCGGGCTTGACCTCCGTCGGCGGAATGGGCTTGCGCTCGCTGTAGAGGTTGAGCTCCGGATGGCCGTTTTCCTTGAGTCTGCGGATGTGGACATTGCAGGCTTTATAAAAATTGAGCAGATTCTCAATATAGCGCTCGTAGCGCTCTGTGCGCTCCTCTTCATTCAATCTGCGTCCGGACGGATCAGTTGGCGCATCCTCCAATTTAGGCATATCCGGCACGGATGGATCTAAGGCCTTGAGCTTGGCGGTATACTGCTCGACCCGGGTCAGCCACTGCCTGAAGATCTCCTGATAGATGCCGGACAGTTCCGGGTGATAGGCCTGCGTGCCGAGCTTGCGTCCGTTATCGAGGCCGAATAGGTACAGCTTCTTAAACCCAAGGTTCAGGGCGGAAGAGAGTCCCAGATTGCCCACCAGGGGGTTCATCAGCACAATCGGCCGCCAGCGCTTGGCCGCTGCGGCATGATGCTGGAGCAGAAGCCAGAAGAAGGGCTCATCGGCCTTGCTGAAGATAAAGCTGTGCTTGAAGACCGATACGGTGGAGGGGTGAATGACGTCGCTGGATAACAGCATCACGTCGTCCAGATAATGCTGATCGGGCAGATAGAGCAGGGTATTGCGCAGCATCGGCACGCGCTCGGTGGCCGCGTAGAAGTCCGCCTGAATGCCGGCGTTGTATAAAGTTTCCACCGCGGTGCCGCAGGCGAGGATTAAGGCCTTGTCCTGACAGCGGCGCAGGAAAGGCAGATCCTGGGTTAAGGACGGGCCGTTGCCCACCACAAAGACCGGGATGTCCTCGCGCATCTTTTCAGGCAATTGGACATCGGAGCGGGCTAAATTGGCCTTCTGCTCGGTCAGGAGGTGCACGCCGTGCGAGACGCCGAACATGTGATCATCAAAGAAGCCCAAGGCTGAATAATTGCGGGAGTAATCCTTGATGACCAGCTGCGCGATGGCGTCAATTTCCGGGGAGTGGTAGTGAATGAAGTTCCACAGATAGCCCGAGATGAATTTGCCGTGCTTGTTGTAAAAGAGCGTCAGGTCATCCATCACGGTCTTGGTGTCAGCCCCAAGGAGCAGACACAGGGCGCAGTTCTGTTCATGGAGAAAATCCAAAAGCGGAGCCCAGTCGAAGGTATGCAGCGAGGCAAAGAACACGTCGGTATCCGGCTCAATTAAGATTAAATTGGCGATCTCAATACGCGAGTACAGATGCTCCAGAACATAGCCCAAGCCGCAGCCGAACATCATGCAGCAGGGCACGGAGCCGGAGAGCAGCGGGGTGCCGTCCTTGACCTTGTAGTCCTTGAGGACATTGACCGCCTCATTCATATAGCGGTGATGGATCTGCCCAAAGGGATCGTATTCGTTATCATAGCGCACCTGATAGAAGCGCTGACTGCGCAGCAGCAGCTCGACCTGGCGGCGGCACAGCTCCTTGGGGTCTAAGGTACGGTAGAACACCTTATTTTCATCGACCCACAGGAGATTCGGCGCGCCGCCGGGCGCACAGAAAAACTCCATGGTGCGCTTGGGCTGATAATGCTCGTAAAACTCGCCGATTTGCGGCATATAGCGCTTAAAGGCCTCAATATTGCGGGCAAAGCGGGCAATGAGCTCATCGGACATTTGCGCCTGCAGCTCAACTAAATCCTTGATGTCGCTGAGATCTTTGACGTTTAACTGCGGCAGTTCCTGTTCGATGGACTGCAGCTCCGCATGTTCCATATTCGCCTCCCCTGATTAAGACCTTGGTGCTTTTATTTAACCGCGGGTTTTTCTGACCTGCTGATAGACACTGCGGCCGCTTTGACTGCGGCGCAGCTTGATTAATTCCTCGCGCGCTTTATCGCGCTCCTCCTGCAGCGCCTGCAGAGTCTCCTGCCCATGCGCCTGCAGCGCGCGGGCAAAATTCTGCAGCTCCTGCTTCTGCTGGGCGTCCTCAGACTGATGGAAGATCTGCACTAACTCCTGAATTAAGGCGGTGCGCTCATCATTCAGCGCCTCGGCCTGCGCGTAATCCTCATTTTCTAAAGCTTCGGTCAGCGCATTTTCTGCGGCGGTGAGCCGTGAGATTAAATTCGCAGCTGCTTGATCGCTCATGTGCACTCCTCACAAAACACTGGATAAACCGCGAACGCAGCGCCCGCGGCAAGGGCAATTAAGTACTGTTTAGTGTAGCCTAAATTGCGGGCGCAGTCCTGCAGCTTCTAAATGGTGCCGCGGGCTAAGGAGGAGGTATTCTGGAACTCGGCGGCATCAGCGTCGTGACTGCGGATCTCTGCCGCCTCGCGCTGCGCTGCGACCGGGATATTGTCCCATGCCTGCTTGATGGGCATAAAGATCTGCAGCGCCAAATCAATGGGGTGCGGATCAATCTGCACCGCAGCATCGGCAATGCGCTCGAGCATATAGTCGTAAATATCCGAGAAATTCTGCGCAATGGCCGCATTGCGGTTGAAATCAAGGGTGTTCTTAAGATTTTCAATAATGGCGGTGGCGGAGGACAGTTTTTTAGCTTTAGTCTCCAAATCGCCGCGCATAATTGCGCCTTTAGCCTGCGCTAAGCGCTCGAAAATGCCCTGATAGAGCATCTTAGTCAGCACATAAGGATCGGCAACCGCAATTTCGGCTGAAACTGAGGTATTGCGGTATGCGCGTAAATTGCGTCCGTACATGGCATCTCTCCTGACAGCGGCAAAAAACTGCCGTCTCTTATTAAACTGCTGTGATCCAGCAAAGAGTATGCCAATACTGACTTAAAGCCTTAGTTCTGCTGTTCCTGCAGGAAGAAGACGCCGCGTCTTAGGCGCTGCTGCTTGCGGATAATCCTGGTGAGCTTATGTCTTCTTTTAATGCGGCCTAAGGTAATGTTGTGGCGAAAACGGGTGCGCATGCGCTGCATATGGTCATCCTTTTTTATTAAGCTGTTTGACTGCACAGGCTCTGCGGGGGCAGGCGCTGCGATTATAGCCCAAAAAGGACGGATTTTGGCCGCCGGTGCAGGGGACAAAGCCTGTATTTCTGGGTGGTTTTGCCGTAAAATACCGGGCTTATCTAACGATATTTTTGTCGTTTTCTTCCAGTCAACGCTCTTTGCAAGTTACAAGGCAGAACATTATGGAAATTTTGCGCGGCTCTTCTGCGTTATCTGATTACAAAATCGAGAAGCTGCGTGCTCAGTTTGCGGCGGCCGGCCTGCCGGTATCCGCTGTCGGGGCGCGCTACATCCATTTAATTGACGCCCCGGCTCCGATTGAAGGGGCCGACCGGGAAGTTCTGACCAAGATCTTATCCTACGGCCCTGCGGCAGCTGAAGTTGCCGAAGACGGCGAGCTGTTCTTCGTGATCCCGCGCATCGGCACTATTTCGCCGTGGGCTTCCAAAGCCACCGATATCGCTAAGAACTGCGGCTTGGCCTCCATTCACCGCGTCGAGCGCGGCATTGCCTATTACATCACGAGCGCTGACGGCGCGCCGTTCACGCAGGCGCAGCGTCTGAAGATCTCCACATATATTCACGATCGCATGATGCAGACCGTGCTGCCGGACTTTGACAGCGCCGCTGCGCTGTTTGCCGCGCAGGAGCCGGCCCCCTTCAAGGTGATCCCGCTGACCGCCGGCGGCAGGGAGGCGCTGCAGGAGGCTAATGTCTCCTTGGGCTTAGCCCTTTCCGCTGATGAAATGGACTATCTGCACCAGTCCTTTGCCGATTTAGGCCGCGATCCTACCGACATTGAGCTCTACATGTTCGCGCAGATGAACTCTGAGCACTGCCGCCACAAGGTCTTCAACGCCAGCTGGAATATTGACGGGCAGGATCAGGAGCGCTCGCTCTTTGCCATGGTGCGCAATACCTACAAAAAAACTCCGGATTATGTACTGTCGGCCTACAAGGACAATGCCGCAGTCATGGAAGGCTCTAAGGCCGGACGCTTCTTCCCGGATAGAAAGACCTTAGAGTGGAGCTATCACGCAGAAGATCTGCCCATCTTAATGAAGGTGGAAACCCACAATCATCCGACCGCCATTTCGCCTTTCCCGGGCGCGGCTACAGGCTCAGGCGGTGAGATCCGCGACGAGGGCGCTACCGGCGTAGGTTCTAAGCCTAAGGCCGGCATCTGCGGCTTTACGGTATCAAACCTCAAGATCCCCGGGGCCATGGAGCCGTGGGAGCATGATTACGGCAAGCCCGGCCGCCTGGCCTCCGCCCTTGAGATCATGATTGAAGGCCCGCTGGGAGCTGCCAGCTTTAACAATGAGTTCGGCCGCCCGAACCTGTGCGGCTACTTCCGTACCTATGAGGAGGAGGTGACCTCCTTTAACGGCACTGAGGTGCGCGGCTATCACAAGCCCATTATGCTGGCCGGCGGCTGGGGCAACATCCGCCGCGAGCACATTATCAAGGATCACATTGAACCTGGCGCCAAGCTCATCGTCTTAGGCGGCCCGGCCATGGACATCGGCCTGGGCGGCGGTGCTGCCTCCTCGATGAACTCCGGCGCGTCGAGCGAAGATCTGGACTTTGCCTCCGTGCAGCGCGGCAATCCTGAGATGCAGCGGCGCTGTCAGGAAGTGATCGACGCCTGCTGGCAGCTGGGCGCTGACAATCCGATTATGTTCATCCACGATGTGGGCGCGGGCGGTCTGTCAAATGCCATGCCGGAGCTGGTAGCTGACGGCGGCGTCGGCGGGCGCTTTGAGCTGCGCGCTATTCCCAATGATGAGCCGGGCATGTCCCCGCTGCAGATTTGGTGCAATGAGTCCCAGGAGCGCTATGTGTTAGCTGTAGCTGCCGACAAGTTTGCCGTGTTTGAAAACTTCTGCCGCCGCGAGCGCGCTCAGTACGCCGTTATAGGCGTCGCTACTGAAGAGCGCCGGGTGGTGCTGCATGACAGCTATTTTGACAACTGCCCGATTGACCTGCCCTTAGATGTGCTTTTAGGCAAGCCGCCGCGCATGCACAAGGAAGTGAAAAAGGCCGCGCAGCACAGCCCGGAGCTTAATACCTCCGGCATTCAGATCCAGGAAGCCTGCGAGCGCGTGCTCCGTCTGCCGTGCGTGGCGGAAAAGACCTTCCTCATCACCATCGGCGATCGCAGCGTGACGGGCTTAGTGGCCCGCGATCAGATGGTAGGTCCGTGGCAGGTGCCGGTAGCTGACGTCGCCGTCACTGCCGCCTCCTACGACAGTTATCAGGGCGAGGCCGGCGCCATGGGCGAGCGTACTCCAGTGGCGCTGTTAAATCACGCCGCTTCAGTGCGCCTGGCCGTCGCTGAGGCCGTGACCAATATCGCCGCCGCCTGTATCGGCGAACTCAATCGCGTCAAGCTGTCAGCCAACTGGATGGCCGCCAACGGGCATCCGGGGGAGGACGCCGGTTTATACGAGGCCGTGCGTACCTTAGGCATGGAGCTGTGCCCGGAGCTGGGGATCACCGTTCCGGTAGGCAAGGACTCGATGTCGATGAAGACCACATGGCAGCAGGACGGCAAAGATCATGCGGTGACCGCTCCGCTGTCGCTTATCATCTCCGCCTTTGCCCGCTGCGCTGATATTCGCCGCACCTTAACCCCGCAGCTGCGCACTGATGCCGGCAGCACCGTGCTTATCTATGTCACCTTAGGCGAGCGCCAGAACCGCTTAGGCGGATCGGCTTTAGCTCAGGTTTACTCGCAGCTGGGCTCAGTCCCTGCGGACTTAGATCATCCGCAGCGTTTAAAGGGCCTGTTTGATGCGGTACAGTTCTTAAACAGGAAGGATCTGGTGCTGGCCTACCACGATATTTCTGACGGCGGCCTCTTCGTCACCGCCTGCGAAATGGCCTTTGCCGGCCATACCGGCGTGACCCTGCGCATGGACGAGCTGGGGCATGACGATTTAGGCGTGCTCTTTGCTGAAGAGCCCGGTGCGCTGCTGCAGATCCTCGCTGAAGATCAGGAAAAGGTGCTCAATATTCTGTCAGGCCATGGACTGGCCAGCTGCTCCTTTGCCGTCGGCAGCCTGAATGACAGCGATCGCATCATCTTCACCCGCGACGGCCGCGATGTGGTGAATGCCCCGCGCAGCCATTTCAGAACGGTGTGGGCTTCCGTCACTCACCAAATGCAGCGTCTGCGCGATAATCCGCAGTGCGCCGATGAGGAGCATGCGTTAAAGGGTGAGGAGGACAAGGGCCTGACCGTCAAGCTCTCCTTTGACTTAAACGAAGATCCCGCCGCGCCGTATATTGCCGGCAGCATTGCCCCGAAGGTCGCAATTCTGCGTGAGCAGGGCGTCAACTCCCAGGGCGAAATGGCGGCTGCCTTCAACCGAGCGGGCTTTAACTGCATCGACGTGCATATGTCCGACATCTTAAGCGGCCGCGTGTCCTTAAAGGACTTCAAGGGCTTTGCAGCCTGCGGCGGCTTCTCTTACGGCGACGTGCTGGGCGCCGGTGAGGGCTGGGCCAAGTCCATCCTGTTCAACTCCCGCGCCCGCGATGAGTTTGCAGCCTTCTTTGAGCGTAAAGACACCTTTGCCTTAGGCGTGTGCAACGGCTGCCAGATGATGTCGACCTTAAAGGATCTCATTCCCGGCGCTGAGCTGTGGCCGCGCTTTGTAACCAACCGCTCCGAGCGCTTTGAAGCCCGTTTCGTGCAGCTTGCAGTCTGCGACAATAAGTCCGTGCTCTTTGACGGCATGGCCGGCTCCTTGATCCCGATTGCGGTTTCCCACGGCGAGGGCCGCGCGGAGTTTAAGGATGAGGCTCATCTGCAGGCCTTTGAGGCGGCAGGTCTTACCTGCGCCCGCTATGTGGATCATAACGGTCAGGTTACCATGCGCTATCCGCTGAACCCGAACGGCTCGCCTGACGGCATCACCGCCCTGACCAATACCGATGGGCGCTTTACCATCATGATGCCGCATCCGGAACGCGTGATGCGCGCCGTGGCCAATTCCTGGCATCCGGATGACTGGGGCGAGGACGGCCCGTGGCTGCGTCTCTTCCGCAATGCCCGCAAATTCGTGGGTTAAGGGCAGGGGCTGCAGCTGCATCAGCAGTTTGAAGGCTGCAGCATAATTTTTACCGCCGCGCCCCGGCGCGGCCTGTTACGGAGCGGCAGTTTCCGGATTCTGACAGCCGGCACTGCCGTGTTAATTTATGGCAAGACAAACCTGGTCATCCCGCCTGACCTATGTGCTGACGGTAGCCGGCGCTACCATCGGCTTCGGCGCCACGTGGCGCTTTCCTTATCTCGTTGGTGAAAACGGCGGCGGCGCTTACGTGCTCACCTTCATCATCGTTATGGCTTTAGCCGGCGTTCCCATTATTCTGGTGGAAAATGTGATCGGCCGCCGGGCCCATGCTGACAGCGTTACCGCTTTTACCGGCACCGTGCGCGGCAAGCCCATTCCCAAATACTGGAAATTAGTGGGCATTGCCGGTCTGATCGGCGCTTTCGGCATCCTGGCCTACTACATGGTCTTAGGCGGCTGGGTGATTTCCTATATCGTCAATCTCTTTACCTCTATGGTGGGGCTCCCCGGACTTGACCTTTCAAGCCCTGTAGGCAAAGATGTCACCGAGGCCTTCTACGCAGAGCACATCGAAAATGCGCCGCTCTCCATCACTATCTACACCTTCATCTTTGTGGTGATCAATTATCTTATTCTGCGCAAGGGCATTATTCAGGGAATTGAGCGCGCGGTGAAGTATTTAATGCCGCTGCTCTTTATCTGTCTTATCATCATGGTGGCGCGCAATTTAACCTTAGAAGGCGCCGGTGCCGGTGTGACCTTCTATCTTACGCCGGATTTCTCCAAGCTCACCCCGCAGCTCTTCCTTGATGTGCTGGGGCAGGTATTCTTTGCCTTATCCCTGGGCTTCGGCGTCATGATCACCCTGTCATCTCATCTCTCTGCCAAGGAGGACATGGTCAAGACCGCCATGATCACCGGCATCATCAATACGCTGATTGCCGTGCTTGCAGGCTTCATGATCTTCCCGTCGCTGTTCTCGGCAGGTCTCGCTCCGGATTCCGGCCCGTCTCTGGTGTTTAAGACGCTGCCCATTGCCTTCTCGGAAATCAGCTTCGGCAATTTCTTTGCTTTAGTATTTTTCTTCCTGCTGCTGATCGCCGCGCTGACTACGTCGCTGACCATTTATCAGGTCCTGATCTCAGTGCTGTACGAGCGGCTGCACATCCGCGCCGCCGGTGCGATCAATATTACACTCCTGGGCGTTTTTATCTTAGGCAATGTGCCCTGTGTCTTAAGCTCGGGACCATTAAAGGAGGTCACTATCGCCGGACGCAGCATCTTTGATGCCTTTGACTATGTCAGCGGCAACATCTGCTTCGTCCTGACCGCCTTAGGCTGTACGCTCTTTGCAGGCTGGGTGCTGAAGGAGGATGCCTTAGCTGAGATCTCCAATCACGGCGCGCTGAAATCAGGCTTTATCAACTTCTGGTATCCGTACGTGCGCTATGCGGTGCCGATTTTGATCCTCGCCATCTTCATTTACGGACTGCTGTAATTCACGGTCTGCATCTTTTGATTTACGCTTAAGGCAGCGCTGCGGCGCTGCCTTGAATCCTGCCTTAAGCTTTCGAGCTCAAAAGTTAAAATTCTGCACTATACGCCCCTGCGGCGCCCTTAATATCAGCTGCCCGCAAATAAGCTTAATTCCCCAAAATAAAGCACAGATGCACAAAATTAATGCACGTATCAAAACAGTGCAAAAGCTGTTAAACCATGGTGAAAACAAGGGTTTCAGCGCTTCATAAGCGGGAAAATGCGCCGATTCTGCGGCTGAAAATTGCATCTGCGTCACGATTTTTCCACAATCACCTCAGATGAAAACCAACGGTATTTTTTCTGCGAGGTCAGCTATGAAACGCATTATTTCATCTTTAATTCCCTTAGCGGCAGCTGCTGCAGCCGCTCCGGTATGGGCGGCGGACGAACCCGCACTGGATCCGGCCGCCAACGGTTTCGTGCTGCTGTCGGCCATGCTGGTGATTGTGATGTCCATTCCGGCTATCGGCCTGTTCTACGGCGGCTTGGTGCGCGCCAAGAATGTGATGTCGGTGCTGGAGCAGTGCCTGATCGTCTTCGGCATGTGTCTGATGATCTGGTTTTTCTGCGGCTACTCCTTAGCCTTTTCCTCTGACGGCGGGCTGCTGTCGGCTGTCATCGGCAATTTTGATGCCGCCTTCCTTTCAGGCATGACGCCCGATGCCTTAAACGGCTCTATCTCCGGCTACACCTGGTTTATCTTCCAAGGCGCGTTCCTGGCGATTTCAGCCTGCCTGATTGTGGGGGCCTGCGTCGAGCGCGTGCGCTTCTCCGCCCTCTTAATCGTCATCGGCATCTGGGCTGTCTTATCCTACGTGCCTCTGTGCCACATGGTATGGGGCGGCGGCTTTATTGACAGCGTGTTCCATGCTTACGACTTCGCCGGCGGTACCGTGGTGCATATCGATGCTGCCGTGGCAGCCTTAGTCTTAGCCAAGTTCGTTGGTGCGCGTACTGATTTGGGCCGCGTGCAGATCACTCCGCACTCGCTGCCTATCACCTACATCGGCATGGGCTTCCTGTGGATCGGCTGGTTCGGCTTTAACGCCGGCTCTGAATTAGCGGCTGACGGCATCAGCGCCATGGCCTTCGTGGATACCGCTATTGCTCCAGCTGCGGCTGCCATTTCATGGATGGCCTGCGAATGGGTGATTTATAAGAAGCCGACGACCTTAGGTTCCGCCTCCGGCGTACTGGCAGGCTTAGTGGCCATCACCCCGGCCTGCGGCTTCGTTTCTCCGTTAGGCGCCCTGGTGATAGGCTTGGTCGCGGGTCCGGTCTGCCTGTACGGCGTGCACGGCTTAAAGCGCTTAATCGGCCTTGATGACAGTCTGGATGTGTTCGGCGTGCACGGTGTCGGTGCTATTGTGGGCGCTCTGCTTACCGGCGTGTTCTGCGCTCCGTCCTTAGGCGGCGTCGGCTTTAAGGCGGACATCACTTCGATCGCAGGTCAGGTCTATGCTCAGGCCGTCTCCGTGGTGGTGGCCATTGTGTGGGCCGGTGCGGCAACTTTCATCGCCTGTACAGCTGCCAAGGCTCTGCTGGGCGGCACTCTGCGCGTCACCTTAGACAGCGAGCGTGAAGGTCTGGACCTTTCCACGCACGGCGAGCGCGGCTACAGCCTCTAAACATCAAACTGTAATAATCTGTCAGGAATCAAGGCGGCTGCGGGGCCGCCTTATTTGTGGGTACAGCACCGGGGACAGCAGCCCTTTTCCAAACTGATGGCAAAAATAAAGGAGGCCATTCAGGCCTCCTGCCAAGACACAAACCAGGCGATGTGTTACAGCGCCGTGAACTTATAGGCAATAAAGCGCTTTAAAGGCTTGCCGGGCTCAACTATCGGGTTCCTGGCGGCAAACTGCGGCAGGTGCGGGGCATCGGGGTAGAACTCCGGTTCAAAGCAGAAACCCGCCTGATTGGGATATTCCCTGCCGTCATCGCGCGCAATGATGGGAGTGCCTGCATGAATGTAGTTGCCGGAGTAGAACTGGAAGGCCGGATAATCGGTAAAGACCTCCAGCTGCAGCCGGCCGTCCTCGCCGGTCGCCTGCACGATGGCTTCATCGCCGTTACCCGAGCACAGGAAGGGATGATCGTAGCCTAAGGCGGCCTTCTGCTGCTCGTCAGTTAAGAAATCGCGTCCCACGGTTTTGGGCGCGGTGAAGTCAAAGGCCGGCATGTCCTTGACTGAAATTACCCTGCCGGTGGGGATGGACAGGGCGTCAAGCTCTAAGAATTCAGTGGAGTTCAGCTTGAGCGTGTGGCCTAAGATCGTGCTGTTGCAGCCGTTTAAATTGAAGTAGGCGTGGTTGGTAATGCAGGCTGGGCAGGCTTGATCGCAGACCGCCTCGTAAGCCATGGTGAGCTTATTGTCATCGGTCAGCGTAAAGATCACCTTGAGATCGAAATTGCCCGGGAAGCCCTGATCGCCGTCAGCGGAGTGAATGGTGCAGGTCAGAGCATTGGGCTTGACTTCCGTGAAGGTATAGCGGCGCTTATCAAAGCCCTCGATGCCGCCGTGCAGACAGTGGCGATCGGCAGAATTTAATTTATATTCCCGGCCGTTCAGGGTAAAGGAGGATTCAGCAATGCGGTTGGCGTAGCGGCCGATGGTAGCATTGAAATAGCAGGCCTGGGTGTGCCAGTCCTGCGGATCAGCCACGCCTAACAGGGCCTCGCGCTTAGTGCCGTCCTTTAAAGGAACCTGAATGGAGATGATGGTTGCGCCCCAGTCCATCACGGTGACGTTCATGCCGTTCCTGTTGGTAATAGTCTGCAGCTTGGGATTCTGTGAATAAATATCAGCCATAAATACCTCATCAGCGCTCCTGCGCGGGAGCAATGTAAAAACCTTAGTGCTCATTATAGAGGTGGGAGCAAATAAAACGGCGATCCTGCCCGCAAAGTCGCAAGATTGCTTGCAAAGATGCCGCTGCTTAAAGAAAAAAGAGCGGACGCAGGTGGAAAAACACAAATAAGCAAAGCAGAGGGCATTAACCGCTATAATGCTTATATTTCCAAAGCTAAGAGGTATTATTTTGGGCGGTAACGGATGATCTCCAGGCAGATCAAAATGGTGTCGTTTATACCAAGCGCTGGGCAGTAGAACTCATTCTGGATCTGGCGGGCTATAAAGCTGGTTTCGGAATTGCTGACAAGGTTATGGTTGAACCTGCTTGCGGCAGTGGAGCTTTTATATCTGTAATTGCAGAGCGTTTGGCTGCTGAAGTGCTGCTGCGCGGACTGTCGTGGCAGGCGATCAGCTGTGCCTTAAGAGCATGTGATATCAGCGAGACCGCAGTCACAGCCTCAAGACGTGAAGTTTGCCAAGTACTGCAGGCGGCAGACTGCGGAAAGAAGTATGCAGAGTCACTTGCAGAGCAATGGATCCGCCAAGAGGACTTTATCAGCGCTTCCTTGCCGAAAGCGGATTTTGTGGTGGGAAATCCACCATATGTCAGAGCTTCAGCCTTGAACAGCAGTATGCGTGACGCCTACGCATCTTTTCTGCCCTCTGTGACCCGCGGATGCGATTTGTACATCAGCTTTTATGACCAAGGCTTAAATTTGCTGCGCCCTGAGGGAGTACTGTGCTTTATTTGTGCTGATCGCTGGATGCAGAACGGATACGGTAAGCTACTGCGCGGGCGCATCAGTGATGCTTTCTGCCTTGAGAGTGTAATCAGACTTCAGGGATCGGCGATGTTTGAAAGTGCGGTCAGTGCTTATCCGGCGATCACCGTAAGTGACCTACTCCCCACCTTCTTCAAGGTGGGGAGTAGGTCACTCACACTTCTTATCTTCAGCGCTTTGTTGCTTTCTGTTCGCGCCTGTTAAACCATCAGCTTTATCATGCCGTCTGGCTGATTGTCTACCGCCAGGGATTCGGGCGGGTCGCGCCAACTATTCGGGCACCCCGTATTTTCATTACACTGACAACTATTCGGGCATTTTTTCAATTTAAAAGCGCCATAGGCTGCATATAAAATCTATAGCGCTTACACATTAATTACACTTTTCAGTAATCTTTACTGCCTTATTTTTGCCCGTGTTTGGGATTTTTCTTCCTCCGTGCCTGTTTTATCCCCAGCATGTGACTTCTGTTCAGCTGACCCTTTACCTTTCGCCGGAGCTTGCTCCTCCAAAAGTTTCTTTACTCTACTCATAAATATCTCCAGCTTAAAATTGTCTTTCTCAAAAAGCCTGAGCATGGAATTGAATAATGCGTACTTTTTTAGATCCTCCATTTGCTGTTTTCGTTCAGAATCCGCTTCTGCCAGCGCATTCTCCAAAGAGCTGTTTTTATCGCTTAATGACAAAACTTGTTGCGATTTTTCATTAAGTTGTATGCTTAGCTCTGTTATTTTCTTTGTTAGTTCATCGCATCGGTTACTTGGGTCGGCCAGATCGCGATTGCGTTCTTCCGTCACCGTTACTAAATTTTCCTTTAGTTCATCAATTTTATGTTCATATTCAGAGATTTTGTAATCAATCATATGAGCAGACAGCATCTTTACCATATTGGTGATGCCTCGATCCCTGATGTCCTCAGCGGCGTTTTTAGGCCGCTTGCTGCTTCCATACTCTTTATCAAGCTGTAGCTTGTATTTGCTTATGGTCGAATATGAGCCATGCTGCATGATTGCTCGCAGTGCGGTCACAGTCGGCGGTACATCTCCGTTAACTGAGCGCAGCTGGGCATAAACTTCCCGAAACTTGTCAATATCCTGCCACACCCGCTTGCTGGCGCTGGCGGCTGCAGTATGTGTGGCATCCTCGCTGTGAGGCTGGGGATTTTGTCCATGAGCCATTCCAGGATCTGTTGTACCTGACTGTCCTTTCTCCGCAGGCTGGGGCAAAGTGTAACAGGTGTAAGGTGTAATAGTTACACTTGTTACACTTTCTACACTTGCTACAGCCCCGGCTCCTTGGTGTAATTCATTACACTTGCTTACACTTTGTGACTTTTGGGGCAGTTCTGGGATCTGATTTTGCTCTTTGAGATCCTGCTGATTATTCATTCTTCGCTCCCATACCGCCCTGCTTGTCATCAGGAATATCTGCTGCCTTGCCGGCACGCATAGAATCACCGGTCAGGGTAAGGGCGAAATATTTGTCCTTGGTGATGATGCGCTCTACTCTGGCCTCTGCTATAGCGTCACCGCCGAAATGCTTATGCCAGCCGGAGGAATTTACTTGCGAGGAAATAATAACCCCGCAGGAACTCTGCAAACAGCGATCCAAAAGTTCCTTAATGGCCTCTGGCTCATTTATACGCAGCTGCCTGGTGATGCAAAAATCATCTATGACTATCAAATCGTAGTGGCATAAGTGTTTGATATAATTTTTGAAATCGGTTGGCCTGGTCATGATGTCGCAAATCTCTAGCACCAGCATCGGGTAACGCAGGTTTAGCGCCCGCTTACCGCCGCGGCAAGTCGCTTCAATAATGGCGCTACAACAGCTGGTCTTGCCGGTGCCACTGGCTCCTGTAATAACCAGAGTTTGCTCACCAAACCACTTGCCGCTAAGCAGATAATCTGCCTGTTGATGCGTTAAACTATAGTTGGAGGCTCGCTCAATAAACTGAGCTGCAGAGGTTTGGGTTTCTCTGTCTGATTTTTTGAGCCTGTTAACATAACCGCTATTTTCTCTTTTCAATTGTTCTGCAGACAGCAGTTCAAACAGTTGGTCTACCAAACTTAACCTATTGAATTTACTGCTGTCTTTTTGTTCTTGATAAGCTGCACGCATAGCGCTCATTCTCAGTTTGTTCATCAGCTCCAGGATTTCTGCGTCAGAATGGATAGAGGTTCTGGCAGTGTTGAAATTGTTTTCAGGATCAATGTTCAAATTTTTCATAGTAATTTGCTCCATGCAGGTAGGATTCAGTGCTTACATTGGCGGTGGTGGTACCCTGAGCGGACTGTGCTTCCGGAGAGAATAAGTCCAGCTCTTTGGTTCTTTGCTTTAACTCCAGCATGATGTTGTAGGTCTGGATAAAGATGTGTTTAAAGTCGCTGTAATCTTTGTTTTTCAAAATAAACTCACAGGTGTCATTCAGCACGTCACAGTCGTTGGGAGCTTTTTCGTACAATGACCAGATCAAGTTGCAATGCCTGGTTGCAACAGGCTTAGTTCTAGCAAGTTTTGACCACATCACATCAATCAGTGTCACGATGTGCCCGTGTGGCGCAGAAACCTGATTAAACTGCGTAATAAACCACTCCTTAGGGCGGGTCATGATCTTTTCCTTAGATGAGGTGAATTTGTCGGCTTTGTGGTAATGCACGGTCATCTTGTCGTGATCAATCTCATAAAAGGCAATTTCCTCTAAAGTGATTTCTTTGAGAATACGCAGATGTTTTCCATGCATGTTTTCAACTACGACCCTCTTGCCGATGTTATCTGCGCCGGCGTAATAGTTTTGGTGCAGATAGCATACATAGCCGTCATGCTTTACCTGCCCCATGGATAAAAAGCGCACTTCTGGTCTAAACAGCGGCAATGGCTGTAAAGCATGCTTTTCGTATTGATCAAACAGAGCTTTGCGGGATAGGTTACTATTGGAACGAGGCTTGAGGTTGATCCGTTCAACCTCACAGCCTATCAGACGCTTAAGCTCGTCTAAACTGCTTACATGCAGAGGGAGCTTATATTTAGTTGCATCTGCAAAAAGCTCACGTTCCAGCTGGAAATTGCTGTTTTCACAGCTTCCTTTCCATTCCGGGCTCTGCTTAGGGCACAGATCTGTCTGGATGTGCAGATCCCGGAACAGGCAGTGCACGGTCGGACGCAGCCGGCTATATTTGACGGAGCCATACTTCTTGCCGTGCAGGCATATAGCACTGTCATTATCCATACGGCAGCACTCAAACAGGCCTCCGAAAAACCATAAGGCATTGATAATAGCCTGGGCCCAGCAGTGACCATCAGCGCCAGGCATGGGCTCGGCATAGATATAACCGGAGAATTTACATACGGCAGTGAACAAGATGGCGTTCTTTTTGCATTCATTGGTGGTGTCGTAGTAGGTAAACTTATCGCCAATGGTATCTATCTCAATCATTGAACCTGGGCCGAACTGCATGTTGGCATTGGGCTGATGTTTGATAAAACCCAGCCCAAGTGAGTCAATATGCTCCTTATAGCGGCGATTAAAGGTACGCTCGCTCATGCAGTCAGGAGGCAGAGGCTCGTTTACAAGATGCATAGGCCAGTGCTTTTTAACGTAGTAAAACAGCCAGGCATTATGCTCGGTGTTCATCTTGCAGCCCCATTTGCGTGGGGACAGCAGATAACGTACGATTTCATCCCATTCTGGGACGATGAAAATCGAAACTTTATTATTGAGTCCAAAGATCTCAATGATCTGCTCGTCAGTCATAGCCCTGACATCAACAGAGCTCAGCGACTTATTTCTGGCCAGGTTCCTATACTTATCAACCGTTGAATGGCCGATATCGAGCTCTTTGCCTAATTTGCGAGATCCCTTAGAAGGATCTTCACAGAGCAGGGCAAATAGCTGTCTGATGACTGATGGTGTGACAACACGCATAGTCAAAACTCCTGATTTAAACGCAGCGACATTGCTGCACACGCAGGATAGTCCCGATAAGGGAATTAGGAAGATTTATTAATCAATAAAAGGAGGGATAAGAGTAATTTTTATAAAACGGGGTTAAATAAGATCAGAGCGGTATTTAGGTGTAATAGCTGGTGCCCGAATGTTTGTCGTGGGATGGATTTTTGTTTGTCGTCGGGAGCCCACTTGCCTGGCGGTAGACAGGCTGATTTGCGTAGATACGGATAAACACAGTGTTTATGAGCCGGATCTAGCGCTTGGTTATGAGAGTTTTATTGCTGGAATTGGGCAGGGATTAAAGCGCCATTAGAGCAGGGCCTGCTTTCTGCAGATAAAAATATGACAAGCAGCCTGCTGCCGCGCCGTTAAGGGCTGTTACTTCGCAGTGCACACATGCTCATGCATCTCTAATGTAAAAATGTAAAAAAATGCGCGAATTTGCGCATTAACGCAAAATTTCCGCTTTACTCTGCTTTGTTGGCTTTATATCCAGCTAATTTGCTGAAAATCAGCTTTTTTAAGGGGGCGGCTGTCAGCGGGTCAGGTTTTGTTTCTGTGATGACCTTCACAATGCGCATTAATGTATGATCGATTTTGATCAATTTGATCTAGTATGCGCATTAGACACAGTTATTCAGAGGGAGATACCTATGCCTCAATGCGCAGTCATTGCAGATGATTTAACCGGCGGCAATGCCACCGGCGTACTGTTAAAGCAGCTCAATTATCGAGCCATTACGGTGCTCAATACCGAAAATTTTAAACCGGAGTTTTTAGGCGGCTGCGACTGCGTGATTTATCCGACGGACAGCCGTTCGCTCAGTCCTGAGGAAGCTTATCGCCGGGTCTATGACAGTACCAGGCTTTTATCCTCCCCTGAGGTCAAGGTGTATTCCAAGCGCATTGACAGTACCCTGCGCGGCAACGTTGGGGTTGAAATCGATGCCATGCTCGACTGCTTGGGTGATGATTACGTCGCCGTCCTCGCGCCCGCCTTCCCCTCTTCAGGGCGCGTAGTGTGCGGCGGCTATATGCTGGTCAACGGCATTCCGCTGCATAAGACCGATATTGCCATTGATCCCAAGAGCCCGGTAAAGATCTCTGAAGTGGCGGCAGTGGTGCGCTCGCAGAGCAAAAATCAATTAAGCTCGTTCTATCTGAAGGATTTAATGGACGGACCGCAGGCTTTAGCTCAGTCCATGCTGGCTGCGGTAAAGAGCGGCAGCCGTATTTTAAGCTGCGACTGCATTTCGCAGGATGATTTGGATTTAATCGCTGACGCCTGCATCTGCTCCGGTCTTAAGGTGGTGGCGGTCTGCCCGGGCGTCTTCACTGCGACCTTAACGCGCAAGCTGGTCAAGCCGCACGAGCAGCAGGAACAGGCGCGCATCCTGGCGGTGGTTGGTACCGTGCATCCTCTGGCTAAAGTACAGCTCGATGAGTTCTTCCTGTCGCAACAGACTAATCGCATTGAAGTGAACACTGTAGAGTTGATTGAAAGCCCCGAGCGGCGTGAGGCGGAAATTGCGCGCGTCACGCAGGGCATTTTGGAGCATTACAGTCAGTACAGCGTCTCGGTGGTCACCGGCGACGGTCTGCAGCCTGAAAAGCGCATCAACTTTGCCCCGTATACCGCACGCTATCACTGCTCTCTGGACGAGGTGACGGCGCTTATCAACGGCTCTTTCGGTGAAATTGCCCGCCGCATCCTGGAGGCCGCGCCGGCTTTCAAAGGCATTTACAGCAGCGGCGGCGACATCACTGTGGAGGTGTGCCGCAAGATGGAAACCTCAGGCATTGATTTGGCAGATGAAGTCCTGCCGCTGGCAGCTTTCGGCAGCTTTATGGACGGCCCGTTCAAGGGGGTCAAGATCATTACCAAGGGCGGCAGTCAGGGCAAGTCGGATGCGATTTCCCGCTGCATCGCCTACTTAAAGCGCAGTTTGTACATCTAGAACAGCAGAATCAGGTTTTCAAGGTGCGGAGAGATCCGCCTTTACGTTAAACGTTTTTAAAGCAGAAAAATAAGAGGAGCGTATTCATGACTAAACCCATTATTGCAGTGCCGATAGGCGATCCCGCCGGCGTGGGCCCGGAGATCACAGCCAAAGCGCTGGCCAGCGAGGAAGTACAGGCCTGTGCCAACGTCATTGTGGTCGGCGACGGCAAAATTGTGCGTCAGGCCATTGAAATATCCAAGGTGCCGCTGACGGTCAAGATCATCAGCGCAGTCAAGGAAGCTGACTTTACTCCGGGCGTGCTCAATTTAATTGATTTAAACAACATCGATATGAGCAAATTTGCCTTCGGGAAGGTCAGCGGCATGTGCGGCAAGGCAGCCTACGCCTACATTGCCAAGTGCATTGAGCTGGCCAATGCCCGCGAGGTGGATGCCGTGGCTACTACGCCGATCAACAAGGAATCTCTGCACGCCGGTGAAATTCCGTTTATCGGCCATACTGAAATCTTCGGGGCGCTGACCAACACGCCTGATCCTTTAACTATGTTTGAAACCCGCGGTCTGCGCGTATTCTTCCTGACCCGCCATTTATCGCTGCTGCAGATGCTGGGTCAGATCAAGAAGGATCGCATTATCGATTACGTGAAGCGCTGCACTGAAGCGCTGCGCCGCTTAGGCGTCACTGAAGGCACTATGGCGGTGGCCGGACTTAATCCGCACTCGGGCGAGCACGGCTTATTCGGCTGGGAAGAGGTCAATGAAATTGCGCCGGCCGTCGAAGAGCTCAAGAAGATGGGCTACAGCGTGGCAGGCCCGGTTCCGGCAGACAGCGTGTTCCATCAGGCTGCCATCGGCCGCTACAACTCAGTGCTGTCCCTGTATCACGATCAGGGCCATATTGCGACCAAGACCCTGGACTTTGAGCGCACGATTTCTGTAACCAACGGCATGCCGATTCTGCGCACCTCAGTAGATCACGGTACGGCCTTTGATATCGCAGGAAAGGGCATAGTGAGCGCGGTCAGCATGATTGAAGCCATCGTGCTGGCAGCTAAATATGCCCCGTTCTTTACGAAGTAAAAAAGCTGTAAGCAAGCGCCGCGCAGGCGGCGCTAAGGAGTAGTTTATGATTGAAGGTTTAAGCGGCGATCGCATGATGATAGGCCTGCTGATAGGCATCGTCTTCCTCATCTTCGTGATCTTGAAAACTAAGATCCACAGCTTCATCGCCTTGATTATGTGTACGGTGATCGTGGGCCTGATTGGCGGCATGCCGATGACCAATGAAGTTATCGGCGGCAAAACCGTCAGCATCGTGAATTCGATTACGTCAGGCTTCGGCGGCACCTTAGGCAGCATCGGCATTATTATAGGCTTCGGCGTCATCATGGGCCAGATCTTTGAGGCCACAGGCGCTGCCAAGCGCATGGCGTTTACCTTCCTGCGGCTGTTCGGCAAGAACCGCGAGGAAGAGGCCATGGGCCTGACCGGCTTCTTTGTGTCCATCCCGATCTTCTGCGACTCGGGCTTCGTGATCCTGTCGCCGATCGCCAAAGCCATTTCCAGCGCAGTGAAGAAGTCGGCAATAGGCTTAGGCGTAGCCTTAGGCGCAGGCCTGGTGATCACTCACACCATGGTTCCGCCTACGCCGGGTCCTTTAGGCGTCTGCGGTATTTTCGGCATTGATGTGGGCAAGTTCATTCTGTTCACCTTAGTGCTGTCGATCCCCATGACTATCGGCTGTCTGATTTATGCCAAGTACTACATCCCGCGCAAGCTTTTCCGCATCCCGAATGAACATGGTGAAATCGTGGATGCGCCGCGCTGCGCTCCGGACTTCACTTCGATCTTAAAGCAGGATTTAAGCGATGTGCCGGGCACCTTTGAGGCCTTTGCTCCGCTGGTAATTCCTATTCTGCTGATCTTAGTCAACACCGTATCGACGGCTTTCGGCATGACCACCGGCTTCATGGGCTTTTTGGTCTTCTTAGGCCAGCCGATCATTGCTGTGGGCATCGGCGTGCTGCTCTCCATTGTCACTTTAGCCCGTCGTCTGGATCGCAAGACTGCGCTCGCGGAGATGGAAAAGGGCATGGCTGCAGCCGGCATTATTATGCTGGTAACCGGCGGCGGCGGCGCTTTAGGCCAGATCATTAAGGACTCGGGCCTCGGCACCTACATGGCTGAGGGCATGGCTTCGGCGAATATCCCCATCATCATTCTGCCGGTGGCTATTGCAACCGTAATGCGCTTCATTCAGGGCTCCGGTACGGTAGCTATGACTACCGCCGCCAGCATCTCCGCCCCGATCATCATTGCTGCGGGCGTAGATCCGGTCTTCGGCGCCATCGCCTGCTGCGTTGGCTCGCTGTTCTTCTCCTACTTCAATGACTCCATGTTCTGGGTGGTAAACCGCATGCTGGGCGTCAGCGAGGTGAAGGAGCAGATCCTGGTCTGGTCGATCCCGACCACCATCGCCTGGGCTATCGGCATCGTGGAAGTGCTGATTTTAGAGTTAGTCTGGTTCTAGCTTTCAGGGGCGGCAGCCTGACAGTCAGGCTGCCGTCTCACTCTTCAGATCTTGTAAAGCATCCTTCATAAGGCAGTGATTCAGCTGCCTTTAGTTCTCTTTACCGCCTCTGTCCGTATCTACACCAAAATCAGCTCAGTGTGCTCCAAAGCGGACAGCTCCTTGACCGCCTGCGCGTCCAGATTCTTATCGGTAATAATGACGTCGAAAATATCCAGCGGGCAGACTTTGTACAGGCTCGACAGTCCGTATTTGCTGCTGTCGGCGGTGAGCACCAGGCGGGCGTGCATTTCCGTCAGGGCCTTTTTGACCAGACTTTTCTCATAGGTCGGCGCGGTGACGCCGTTTTCCAAACTGAAGGAATTGCAGGCTATAAATACGGTATTAGGGCAGAAGGAGCGCAGCTGCTCAATGCAGGCAGCGCCGACGCAGGATTGACTCTTATTGTCGGCAGGTCCGCCGGTAATAATGACATGGCTGCCGGAGATGCTGGTTAAAAACAGGCCGATATGCAGATCCGGGGTGATGACGGTAATGTCTTCAGCCTTAAGGTTTTTGGCCAGCTCAATGGTGGTAGTGCCGGCATCAAGCACAATAGAGCTGCCGCTTTTGACTAAGGAAGCGGCCTTCATGCCGATGCGGCTTTTTTCGGCATGATGCTGTCCGGCCTTCTGCGAGGTGGAAGGCTGCTGCTGTACAAAGCGGTTTAAGGATACGCCGCCGTGGACGCGGTAGACTGAGCCGCTGCGATCAAGATCAATGAGATCGCGGCGAATGGTGGCATCGGAGACGCCGGTAATGCCGGCCAGCTCTTCGACGGTGACTAAATTGTGCAGCTTTAAGTAGTCTAAGATCTGCTGATGACGTCGGTTTTTCATAATTGCTGTGCCTTATTAATTGCGATGCATGAAGCTGCAGGATAAAGGGAATTTTAGCGCAAAAAGGCAGAGAAAAAGGGGGAGAGAAAAAGCAGGCTGATGTGAGGACAAGCCGCCCGCCGGTAAAGGGCGGACGGCTTGAGCCTGCGGCTTAATGCACCGCGCGCTCCCAGGCGGGCATGCGATCTTCAAAGGCGGAGATCTCAGCGCCGTGCTCTAAGGTCAGGGCGATGCTGTCGAGGCCGTTTAACAGGCAGTGACGAATGAAGGGATCCAGACTGAAGGTAAAGTGCAGATCCGCGCAGTCCACCGTCATGTCCTCCAGCGACACCTTGATTTTGGTGCCCGGGTGAGCGGTTAAGACTTGGAAGATCTGATCGACTTCATGCTCAGTCAGCTTCACGGTGACCAGACCGTTGCCTAAGGCATTGTTATTGAAGATGTTGGCAAAGCTCGGAGCGATGACAGCTCTAAAGCCGTAATCGGTCAACGCCCACGGGGCATGCTCGCGCGAGGAGCCGTTGCCGAAATTATCGCGCGCCACCAGGATGGTAGCTCCCGCGTACTCAGGCTTATTGAGATTAAACTCAGGATTGGGCTTAGTCTCGGCGTCATCTAAATAGCGCCAATCGTGGAATAAGTGCACGCCGAAGCCCTTGCGGGAGACGGCCAGCAGGAACTGCTTAGGGATAATCTGATCGGTATCGATATTGGCAGAGTCCAGCGGTACTGCAACGCCTTCATGAACGGTAAATTTCTGCATGACCTTGCCTCCTTAAAGAAATGCTCTGACGTCGGTTAAGGTGCCGGTGACGGCGCAGGCGGCCGCCGATGCCGGGCTCATTAAGTGGGTGCGCGAGCCCTTGCCCTGACGGCCTACGAAGTTGCGGTTCGAGGTTGAAGCGACGCGCTTGCCTGCAGGAGCGCGATCGTCGTTCATCGCCAGGCACATCGAGCAGCCCGGAAGACGCCATTCAAAGCCTGCGTCCTTGAATATCTGATCGAGCCCTTCACGCTCAGCCTGCTCCTTGACCCACATCGAGCCGGGGACTGCCAAAGCAGTGACGCCCGGGGCGACTTTGCGGCCCTTTAAGACGGCGGCGGCGGCGCGGAAGTCCTCAATGCGCCCGTTGGTGCACGAGCCGATGAAGACTAAGTCAATGGGCGTACCGGCAAGCTTCTGCCCGGGCTTTAAGTCGATATACGCCAGCGCATCCGCGCAGGACTTGCGTACTACCGGATCGCTGAAGCTCTCAGGTGCCGGCACCGTACCGCTGATGCCGCACTCCTGACCGGGGTTGGTGCCCCAGGTAAGCTGCGGCTCGATGGCGGAGGCGTCGATGGTCACCACGGCATCGAAATGGGCATCCGGATCAGACTTTAAGGTGCGCCAGTAAGCCACGGCCTCCTCAAAGTCTCTGCCTTTAGGTGCATAGAGACGGCCCTTGATATAGTCGAAGGTGACGTCATCGGGGGCAATCATGCCGACCGGCGCGCCGAACTCAATGGCCATGTTCGATAAGGTCATGCGCCCTTCCATCGAGAGATGTTCCACCGCCTCGCCGCAGAATTCCACAGCGTAGCCGGTGCCGCCGGCGGTAGTGAGTCTGCCGATGATGGCCAGGATTAAGTCTTTGGCGTAAACGCCTTTGCCTAAGCGGCCGGTGCACTCAATCTTCATGGTCTTAAGCCTGCCCTGCTTTAAGGTCTGGGTGGCCATGACGTGCTCGACCTGCGAGGTGCCGATGCCGAAGGCTAAAGCGCCGAAAGCGCCGTGGGTAGCGGTGTGCGAGTCGCCGCATACTAAGGTCGTGCCCGGCAGAGTGAAGCCGGTCTGGGGACCTACGATATGCACAATGCCCTGATTGGCGCTGCCGATAGGATATAAGGTCACCCCGAACTTCTTAGTATTTTCCATTAAGGCCTTAATCTGCTGCTGGGCCATGGGGCTGCAGGCGGAGAGTTCTAAGGACTTGGTGGAGATATCGTGATCCATGGTGGCTAAGGTCAGATCGGGGCGGCGGAGTCTGCGGCCAGCCTGTTCAATGCCGGCGAAGGCCTGCGGACTGGTGACCTCATGCACTAAGTGGCGGTCGATATAGATGGTGGGCAGTTCGCCTTCCTTTTGGAAGACCACATGCGCATCGTAAACTTTTTCGTAAAGTGTCTTACCCATGCTGTTACCTGTTGATCCAAGGTTAAGCCCGCCGTACGCGGCGGGCCTGCAGTTAAAGTATTTCAATTTATGCTGTACTACAGCGCAGCGGCGACGGCGTCGCCCATTTCACTGGTGGACAGCGGTCCGCGCGGGCTGGCCCCGCTTTCCATTAAGTCTGCGGTGAGCCTGCCCTCAGCGAGGACCTGCTGCACGGCGTTTTCAATGGCAGCTGCGGCAGCATTTTCCTTTAAGCTGTAGCGCAGCATTAAGGCGGCTGACAAAATCTGGGCAATGGGGTTGGCAATGCCCTTGCCGGCAATGTCCGGGGCTGAGCCGCCGGCAGGCTCGTAGAGGCCGAAGCCGCCTTCACCTAAGGAGGCTGACGGCAGCATGCCCATGGAGCCGGTGATCATTGCGCACTCATCGGACAGAATGTCGCCGAACATGTTGGAGCACAACAGCACGTCAAACTGCGCCGGATCTTTGACCAGCTGCATGGTGGCGTTATCAATATAGATGTGATTGAGCTCGACATCCGGATAAGCCCTGCCGATCTCCGTGACCACCTCGCGCCACAAAATGGAGCTCTGCAGCACATTGGACTTATCGACTGAAGTCACCTTGTGCCGGCGCAGCCGCGCTGCCTCAAAGGCAATCCTGGCGATGCGCTCAATTTCATAGCGATGATAGATCTCAGTGTCATAAGCCTTTTCATCAGGGCCGGAGCCTTCGCGCCCCTTAGGGGTGCCGAAGTAGATGCCGCCGGTCAGTTCGCGCACGCAAAGCAGGTCAAAGCCGCGCATGGCAATATCCGCACGCAGCGGAGAGAGCGCGCCTAAACCCTGATAAATGCGGGCCGGACGGAAGTTGCAGAAGAGCTTGAAGTGCTTGCGCAAAGGCAGCAGGGCGCCGCGCTCCGGGCGCTCGGCCGGAGGCAGATGATCCCACTTCGGGCCGCCTACGGAGCCGAATAAAATGGCGGCGCTGTCTTCACACAGCTTGACGGTATCCTCAGGCAGCGGCGTGCCCTCAGCGTCAATGGCGCAGCCGCCGGCTAAGGCCTCACGCAGCTGCAGCTTAAAATCAAACTTCTTTTCGGCAGCTTTTAAAACTTTGACAGCCTCGGCCATCACTTCAGGGCCGATGCCGTCGCCGGCCAATACGGCAATTTTGTATTCTGCGGTCATCTTAAGTTACGACTCCTGTTCTTCTTTCTCTTTTTCGATGATCTGCGCGCGGTAAATACTGTTGCAGGCATGAATTAAAGCTAAGGCCGACGATTCAATCACGTCAGTGGACAAGCCCTTGCCGTGATATTGGCGGCCGTTGTACTGCACATCCACGTCTACCTGGCCCTGGGCGTTCATGCCCGCGCCCTTGGCGGTGATTACGTAGCTGGTAAGTTCGCAGCGGATGCCGGTCAAGCGGGTAATGCAGTTGAATACTGCATCCACAGGGCCGTTGCCGGTGCCGGATTCGGTCTTGGTGCGCTTGCCGATCTTCATCTGCACGCTGGCGGTAGGAATAACGTTCTTGCCGCCGGACATCACGTTCATCTGCTCTAAGGTGAACTGCGTCTCTTCCTCTTCAGTGTTGGAGAAGAAGAGCAGCGCCTCCAAGTCATAGTCAAACACCTGACCTTTCTTGTCGGCAAGCTTCAGGAAGCGCTGATAGATCTCATTTAAGTCGTAAGTGCCTTCCTTATAGCCCAGCTTCTCCAGGCAGGCCTTGATCATGTGGCGGCCTGAGCGGGCGGTCATGTGCAGATTGTTTTCCTTAAAGCCGACTGATTCCGGGGTAATGATCTCGTAGGTATTGCGGTTCTTCAGCACGCCGTCCTGATGAATGCCCGAGCTGTGGGCAAAGGCGTTGGAACCCACAATAGCCTTGTGCGGCGGCACCGGCTCGTTGCAGATGCCGGAAACTACCTGGCTGGCGCGCGCAATATTTTCGGCGACGATGTTGGTATAAAGGCCGTTTAAATACTGCTGGCGGGTCTTGATGATCATCGCCACTTCTTCGAGCGAGCAGTTGCCGGCGCGCTCGCCTAAGCCGTTGACGGCGCATTCGATCTGGCGCGCGCCGTGCTGCAGGGCAGTAACGGAGTTGGCGGTAGCCATGCCTAAGTCATTGTGGCAGTGCACTGAGATCCTGGCCTTGTCGATATTCGGAACGCGGTTGAATAAGGTCTCAATGATATTGCCGAACTCATGGGGCAGAGTGTAGCCCACGGTATCGGGAATGTTCACGGTAGTTGCCCCGGCGGCAATGGCGCTTTCAACCATGCGGCAGAGGTGGTCAATCGGCGTGCGGCCGGCGTCCTCGCAGGAGAACTCCACGTCATCGGAGTAATTGCGGGCATGCTTGACCGAGCGCACCGCCATCTCCACGATATCGTCAAAGCTTTTTCTGAGCTTATCCTGCACGTGAATATCGGATGTGGCGATAAAGGTGTGAATGCGATAGTGATCCGTCACGTCCTTTAAGGACTCGGCCACGGCATCAATATCCTTTTCCACGCAGCGCGACAGACCGCAGATCACGGAGTTTTTCACGTGCTGACCAATAGTCTTCACGGCCTCGAAGTCGCCCGGGGAGGAGATCGGGAAGCCGGCCTCAATAATATCTACGCCTAACTGCTCTAAGCACAAAGCGATCTGCAGCTTCTGCTTTACCGACAGGGAGCTGGGCAAAGCCTGCTCGCCGTCACGCAGAGTGGTGTCGAAAATCAATACGCGCTTATCGTCTGCCATATTTAATGCCTCGTTTGCAAAATTTGTCTGTTTTGTAAAGATGGGCTTATGCTAGGAGCATAAAAAGCGCGCGTCAATCACTTTTTGCAAAGATCTGCTGGTTTGCAAATATTATTGATGATATTAAAAGAGATTTTTATTTAAGAATTTTTATTTTGCAAATAAAACGCGTGCTGTATATTTTGCAGAATGATGCCGTTTTGCAAAAATGCGGTTTTACAGAAATGCGCGGTTCTGCAATGAAAAGACGGTGCGCAGATCGCAGGGGCGGGGCAGACAAATCCTGGTCTGCAGGCAAAAAAGCGGCTGCAGTTTGGTGAAAAACCCCGTCTTGCCGGTATAATACCGGCGTATCAATCATCAGGGCTTACGGCTGACGCGCGGGTTTTGGCGTCATTAAGATTATGTGGAAGCGGCGCTTGCCGCAGATTACCGACAAATTATGATGTGGGCCCCTTTTTGTTGCAGTAATGGAGCGAAAAATTCATGGCAGATTTATACGGCACGGATGAACAGGCAGAGACTGTGCTGCAGACCACCGGCGCGGAGGAGAGCGCTTTACTTGCAGATGAGGCCGGCATGGAAGAGCCGCCTTTAGTTACTTTTGAATCCCTGGGGCTGAGCGCTCCGGTGCTGCAGGCGGTCAAGGACTTAGGTTTTGAAAGTCCTACCCCCATTCAGGAGCATGCCATTCCGGTGATGATCGCAGGGCGCGATTTAATCGGTCAGGCGCAGACCGGCACCGGCAAGACCGCCGCTTTCGCACTGCCGGTCTTAAGCGCCATCAATGCAGAGGAGCGCGTCATTCAAGCCTTAGTTTTAGAGCCTACCCGCGAGCTGGCGCTGCAGTCAGCTGAATCTTTCCAAGGTTTTGCCCGCCATATTGAAGATTTCCGCGTGGCCCCGATTTACGGCGGCGCCTCGTATGAAACTCAGATCAGAAGCTTAAAGCACGGCGCGCAGGTGGTGGTCGGTACTCCGGGCCGCGTCATTGATTTAATCGAGCGCGGCAAGCTTGATTTAAGCCATTTAACGCATGTGGTCTTAGATGAGGCCGATGAGATGCTGCGCATGGGTTTTATTGAGGATGTGGAGTGGATCTTAAGCCGTCTGCCGGAGAAGCGGCAGACTGCACTGTTCTCCGCCACCATGCCGGAGCCCATCCGCCGCGTGGCAGTGGAATATCTGCAGGATCCTGAGGAAGTGCGCATTGAAAGCCGCATCACTCCGGCTACCACCGTGCATCAGCGCTATTGGGTGGTGGCCAATGCCCACAAGGTAGATGCCATGACCCGCATCCTGGAGGTGGAAAATTACGATGCAGTCTTAGTCTTTGTGCGCACTAAGACAGATGCTGAGGACGTAGCTACTAAGCTGCAGGCCAGAGGTCTGGCCTGTGCCGCCCTGCATGGCGACATCCCGCAGCGCCAGCGCGAAAAGATCGTCGAGCGCTTAAAGAACGGCAGCCTCGACATCATCATTGCCACCGATGTGGCGGCGCGCGGTCTGGATGTTGATCGCATTACCCATGTGTTCAATTATGACGTGCCTTATGATGCCGAGAGCTATGTGCACCGCATCGGCCGTACCGGCCGCGCCGGCCGCAGCGGCGAGGCGGTTTTATTCGTCACCCCGCGCGAGCGCCGCGCTCTGCGGCAAATCGAGCGCGTGACCCGTCAGCGCATTGAGCCGCTGCGCATGCCCACTGCCGCTGACGTCAACAAGCGCCGCTTAGAGAATTTCCGCAGTCAGATCATGGAAACTATTGAGGCAGGCGGTTTAGAGGAATATCAGGAGGTGGTGTCTGAGCTTTTGTCTGATGACAGCTTAGAGCCTGAGACCTTAGCTGCCGCCTTAGCTAAAATGGCGCAGCGCGGATCGGCGCTCCTTATCGATGAGAATGCGCCGGATTATCTGCCGCAGCACGGCGGCTTTGAGGAGCGCCGCTTCCGCGAGCGCCGCGTGCCGTCGGCTCAGCCTGCGCCGCTGCGCGAATTCCCGGATATGAAGATGGTGCGCTATCGCGTGGCCGTAGGCCGCCGCGACGGCGTCAAGCCGGGCCAGATCGTCGGCGCCATCGCCAACGAAGCCGGTATGGAGAGCAAGTATATCGGCGAGATCTGCATCTTCGATACCTTCTCGACTGTGGATCTGCCTGACGGCATGCCCGAGGAGACGCAGGAGATCTTAGCGCAGGCGCGCATATGCGGGCGCAGCATGGATCTGCGCGTCTACACCGCCGAGCCTCCGCGTCGGCCGCGCCGCGACTTTGGCTCCTATAAGCCGGCCGATTATTTAGCCGATGACGAGGGAGAGGAGCCGGAGTATCGGCATGAGCCCGGCGACATCAACGGCAACAGCATCAACTATCAGCCGGGACAGATGCAGCCGCGCGGTCCGCAGAGCCATGGTCCGCGCTTCCCGCGCCCGGCTTCGCACCGCCGTTCTCTGGATTTCGGCAGCAGCCGCCGTCCGCCGCGCGTGGCCACCCGCCGCAGCTTCGGCGCTCCGGCCAGCATCCGCCGCCGCGACGGCTATTAATGATTTGTAAAGCAGTCCCATGCGGCCCGCCAATGTGCGGGCCGCGCTGCTGTGAGGGAGGAAGAAAGTTAAGCTAGGGTTTGATAGCCGAAGATAAAGATCAGCGCCGCCGCGAGGATGAGCCCCAGAATAGCGGCGGCAATGGCGACGGCGGTGGAGAAGCGCAGCATCCCGCCGAAGAATGTCGCCGCACTGCCCCGACCGAAATACAGAATGGCTCCGGTGAGCAGGATTAGTGCGCCGATGAAGGCTAAGAAATAAATAATGATCATAAGCGGCCCTTTGCTCTAAACTGTTCTCGATTATAATCGAGCAGTATTTACATTTAAGAAGGCATAAATGAAAACTATTGGTCTCTTGGGCGGCATGAGCTGGGAGAGCACGGTGACCTATTATCAGGTCATTAATGAGACCGTAAAGCAGGAGCTGGGCGGTCTGCATTCGGCGCAGTGCGTCCTCTACAGTGTGGATTTTGCTGAAATTGAGCATTTTCAGGCCAGCGGAGAGTGGGATAAGAGCGCTGCGGTCCTTACGCAGGCCGCGCAGAGCCTGGAGCGCGCCGGCGCGGAATTCATTGTGATCTGCACGAATACCATGCACAAGGTGGTCCCGCAGATGCAGCCGCACCTCAACGTCCCCATTCTGCACATTGCGGATATGACCGCGCAGGAGCTCAAACAGCAGGGAATCGCCAGGGTGGGACTTTTGGGTACCAAATACACCATGCTGCAGGACTTCTACAAAAACGTGCTGGTGCAGAACGGTATTGAGGTCCTGATCCCTGACAGCGCGGACATCGAGCTGGTCAATCACGTCATTTATGACGAGCTTTGTCTTGGAGTGATTAAGCCGCAGTCCAAGGCGCAGTATCTGCGCATCATAGATAAGCTGCACGCCGGCGGAGCGCAGGGCATTATCTTAGGCTGTACCGAAATCGGTCTTTTGGTACAGCAGCACGATACCGCTGTGCCGCTTTTTGACACCACGCTGATTCACGCGCGGCAGGCGGCGCTTAAAGCGCTGCAGGACTGAGGCTGGAGCTCGAGCTTTGACACTATATCCAAAAAGGCGTCGAGCAGGATCGGCTCAAAGGCTCCGCACTCGCCGTTTAAGATCATGGCCAGGGCCTTTTCTTTACTGAAGGCCTGCTTGTAGCAGCGATCCTGCGTGAGGGCATCGTAGGCATCGGCAATGCCGACGACTTTTGACCAGACGCTGATCTCGCCGTTCCTGAGGCCTTCAGGATAGCCTTTGCCGTCCACGCGCTCGTGATGATGCAGACAGATATCGCGGGCGTAATTTAATATCTTATTGTCGGCAATGCCGATGCTGTCGATAAGATCCGCCCCGCGCTGCGAGTGGGTCTTCATCACGGTAAATTCATCTGCGGTCAGCCGGCCGGGCTTATTTAAGATGGAGTCCGGGATAGAGATCTTGCCGATATCGTGCAGAATGGCGGCGTAGGAGATCTCCTCAATATCTTCATCGCTGAGAGCCCCGCAGTTTAAGACATCGCGCGTGCGCAGGCGGCGCAGCAGCAGCTTAGTCAAATCGCGGATATGGCGCACATGCACGCCGGTCTCGCCTGAGCGAAATTCAATGGCCACCGCTAAGGCTGAAATCACCTTGACGTTTAAGTCGGCAAATTCCTCAGCGCGGCGGCGCAGTTCCGCCTCCTGACGCATATTGATGTACTTAAGACTTTTAGTGCTGCGGTAGAGCTCAATCTGCGCCTCGACCCGCTTGTGCAGAAATACCGCATTAAACGGCTTTTCGATGATATCGGTGATGCCGAAATCAAAGGTGGAAAGCTTTAAGGCCTCGTTGTTGTCCGCGGTGATAATTAAGATGGGCACGTCCTTTAAAAGCCCCTGCGCGCGAATGTGCTGCAGATACTGCAGGCCGTCCATGTTGGGCATGTGCAGATCAAGCAGGACCGCTGCAATGTCAGCCTGATGAGCTGCAGTAAGAGCTAAAGCTTCCTGCCCGTCGGCCGCCTCCAAAATCACGAAGTGATCTTTGAAGATCTCGCTTAAAATGGCGCGGTTCATTTCCACGTCATCGACAATGAGGATGATATCTTCCATAGCCCCGTCCCTGCGCTTAAGCGAGCTCTGCCAGCAGCTGCCGGCACTGCCTGGCGGCATGGATCACGGCATCAGCTTCGCTGAAGGCCGCGGCGCTGTCTCCGGCGCGCACTAAGGCCACCTGTCTGCTGTAGGCCTGATAGAGCGATGTCAGCCCCAAATTGCCGCAGATCCCTTTGAGCGCATGAGCGCTTTCTTCCAGTCCTTTGGGATCCTGAGCGCTGACTGCAGCTTCGTAGGCCGTAAAGGTCGGATCGACGGCAAAGCGCTTTAAATACTTTACATATAGGGGCTTCACGCCGGAAAAACGCGCCAGCGCGCCGGTGATGTCGATATCAAGCTTAGTGCCTAAATCTTCAAGCTGCATATGGCTACCTCTTATTATTCTTGTTCTCAGTGCGGCTGCGGCGCTGTGCGGTTAAGCGGGCGATGGTTTTTTCCACTATAGCAAAATCAATCGGCTTTGATACATGGGCGTTCATGCCGGCGGCATGGGTGGCAGCAATATCCTCGGCAAAGGCGTTGGCGGTCACCGCGATGATGGGCACGCTTTGGGCATCCGGCCGCTTTAAGGCGCGAATGCGCATGGCGGCATGACAGCCGTCAAGCTTGGGCATGCGCATATCCATTAAGATGACATCAATGGAGAAAGGCTGCGATTTTTCAAACATCTCTACTGCCTCCTGCCCGTCCCAGGCTTTGAGGACTGCGGCATTGCGCAGCTCCAGCATATCGCAGGCGATGTCCATGTTCAGCTCGTTATCCTCAGCAATCAGCACGGTCATGCCGGCTAAAGTCTGCGCGGCATCGGCGCACGGTTCTTCTTCAGCGGCTGCGGCGGGGGCGGGCTGCACCGGTTCATGCTGCAGCTGCAGCGGCAGGGTGATGGTAAACACCGTACCGACGTTAACCTCGGAGTGCACCTGAATATCGCCGCCCATTAAGGAGACAAAGCTCTTGACGATAGAGAGTCCCAAGCCGGTGCCTACCACCTCCTTTTTGCGCTCTTCGCGGGCGTAAGGGGTGAAGACCTCTTTGATGAACTCAGGCGCCATGCCTATGCCGTCATCTTTAATCTCAAAGATGAACTTGGTATTTACCTCCTGCTCGTAAACCTCTTTGATTAAGCAGCTGATATGACAGCCGGGCAGGGAGTATTTAAAGGAGTTGGAAATAAGATTATTGAGGATCTGCCGCAGCTTCTGACTGTCGCCCGCTACGCGCGAGTGTACAATATCGTAGCTGATGGTAAAGACGCGGTCCATCTGCTCAGCCATGACGCGGAAGACGTCCAAATTGGAGTCAATGAAGCTGCGCAGATCAAAGGGGCCTTGAGTGAGACTCTGCTTCATCTCCGGGCGCGAGACCTCCAGAATGTCATCCACGAGGAGCAGCAGCTGGCAGGAAGTGGTATTGATGCGATCGATGATGTCGGAGAGCTCCTTGGCGCTCTTCTTATGTTCAGCTAATTGACACAGGCCCAGAATGCCGTTGAGCGGCGTGCGCATATCGTGGGACATATTGGCAAAGAAGGCGTTTTTGGCCTTTTCATTGCGCTTGGAGATGGCCAAGGTATCCTTTAAGAGCTGATGCTCCTCAATTTCCTTGAGCTTTTCGGCGTCCACCTGCTTAAAGGAGATCAGGCTTTCATTGACGTCAAGAGACTCGTCAAAGAGGATGCGGACGTTAAACCACACGTATTTGCCCGAATGATCTTCAAAAATTAAAAAGTCATGGCCGGTATCGCGAATGTAGTTGACGGCCAAATGCTCCAGATTCTGCAGCGAATATTCGCGGGCAAACTCCTGCCAATGCTCGGGCTTAATGATCTTCTGCATGGCCTGCATAAAGCCGCCGTAAACTGCGGCCGATCCCAGCTGCTCTTTAAAGTAGGGCGAGGATTTTAACAGCGAGAAGCTGCCGGTGCGAAAGTTAACCCGCACAATGTCCCTGAAGGTATTGCCCAGTACTTTTAAGGCCTCGTTGCCTGAGGCAATCTGGCGCGAGAAGCGGTACTCGCGCAGGAGCATCCAAGCCTCCAGGAGGGCAAATCCTATGATCATCGCGCCGAAGATGCAGACGATGTAATTGAAGTCTTTGAGCATCAGATCGGCAGGCGCCGTGATCATGGTGATCCAATTGGTCTGCGGATCATGGCAGTAATAGGCGGCGCGATCAGGCTCGTTTTCCATGGAGATCCGCTCAATAAAATAACAGGCGCTGTCCGAGCCGGCTTCTGATCCGCAGCTGCTGCCTGGTCCGCTGATATGCTCAGCAGCAGTCTGATGCAGCGCCAGAGCGCGCCGGCGCATTTCGGACGGATCGATCGCGGCGGCGTCAAAGGCTCCCTGATAGAAGATCACATTGCCGTTCACGTCAGTGATATAGGCGCTGTAGCCTGAGGGGATGGCTGAGGTTAAAGGCTGTTCGCCGGAAAGCTCAGTGTAGATGTCGCAGGCTAAGACAAAATCGTACTGCGGCAGGCCGGCGGCCATAGTCAGCACCAGACGGTCGGTTAGAGCGTCAATATAGGGATCGAGCATCACCGCCCTGCCAGGCTGCGCCATGGCCTGCTGATACCACGGCCTGGCGGCAGGATCGTATCCCTGCTGCAGCTTGGGCACTGCATTGAGCATTTTGCCTTGATAGACCACGTAAAAGACGAAGCTCAGCTGCGGAAACATCTCTTCCACGCTTTTTTGGGCATTGCTGACGATTTCACTCAGCTGCAGCTCTATCTCCGCAGGCGTACGCTTTACGTCGCGCATGATCTGAATGCGCTGTCCCGCAAAGTTGGCAATTAAGGTGATGAAGTCCTGCTCTTTGCGCGCTTCAGAGACTGCGGCAAAACTGATGCGCTGCGTCAGCTGCAGTCCGGCATCGCGGCTGGCATTGAGCATGGAGTTGCGCAGCAGCAGCAGCGCAATGATGGAAAAGACGATAAAGACAATAAACATTGCTGCCCCGTACGAGGAGAAAAACCTGCGCGGGCGCAGAGCTTTGTGCTGTCTGCGGCTGCCGAAATAGGCGTTAAGAGCGCGATTGGGCATATCTGCTTCCTGTGAAACCTCAGAGCGGGGATCTGGTTATAACTATATGTTTATAGCTTTAATGCCGCGAGGTTTTAATGCGGCGCATTTTGCCATTATACGCGCCGCTGCAGTGCCGACATGACGGGCAGCTCATTTTTGGGTACAGGGTCACAATCTATTTTCCCCGGGCTTTCCTCCAGGTTCCCACCGATCTCTTTGGGAAAACCCAGGCGTAAAAATTAGAGGCTTGCAGTTTCAGCCTTGAAAATTGCGAACCTGATCACGAAAGTGCGGAGACAAATGCTCTTTTGCGGGCAGGAGCGGGGCATTTCCCCGATAAATTAAAGCCTCAGCAGAGCAGTTTAACCTCAAGAGGCCCGCGCAGGCGGAAGATGCGGAAAGCTGTTTTCCCCCTAATCCTGCTGTCAAGTCCGAAAAAAGCGCTTATCTATCGTATTTGTAAAATAATAGTTTGATTTAAAGAATAAAAATATTTTTCTTCACCGCTTTAAACTGGTCTTTCCGAGGAGATGCTGGACTGGAAATAAAGATTCCCACAGGTCTGATGAGGTGTTTTCCCACGGATTTAAGGCAAACCCCCAAAATTTCCCACAAGATCTTCCCCCAATCCGGATCGGTGGGAAAAATATTTTTATCCCCAAGCCTTGATTTTCATGCCTGAAATTAAGACCTGCAGTGGGTAATGAGATGTTTCACTGATTTTAAAGGAAAAAAGATCCGCAAGCGCGCAGAATCTACGCGCATAAATTTCAGCCCTGACGATGCAGGGCTGGCAGTGGTGGGAAATTTGCGGTGGGAAAGTTTTAGCTCAAAATGCTGTCAAGGCTCATCATCAGCACAAAACCCCCTAAAACCGCCAGAGCTCCGGCGTTGCTGTGCTCGCCCAGGCGCGCTTCAGGGATGAGCTCTTCCACTACTACATAGAGCATGGCGCCGGCTGCAAAGGCCAAAAGCCACGGCAGGATGGAGCTGAAGCCTGCGGCAGCCAAAACGGTGAGAACGGCGGCGGCAGGCTCGGCCAGTCCTGACAGGACGCCTAAGCCGAAGGCTTTAGCGCGTTTCACGCCCGCGGCCATCAGCGGCAGCGTAACCGCCGCTCCTTCCGGGACATTCTGCAGGCCCATGCCTAAGGCTACTGCAAAGCTCGGGCCTGCCTCAAGATTCGATCCGGCCGCAGCGGCGCAGGAAATGCCTACGGCCATGCCTTCAGGGATATTGTGGATGGTGACGGCCAAAAAGAGCAGGGCTGCGCGGCTTAAGGCAGTGTGCGGCCCTTCGGGTACAGCGGCATTTAAGTGCAGATGCGGGGTAAGGCTGTCCAGCAGCATTAAAAAGCCGACGCCTAAAATAAAGCCGCCTGCTGCCGGCAGCTCCGGCGCAAGTCCCAGCGCCGCAGCCTCTTCCATGGCCGGCAGCAGGAGAGACCACACCGCTGCGGCCAGCATGATCCCAGCGGCTGCCCCTAAGGAGAGCTTGGTAAGCTTTGCCTGCGGCCGGTCTTTAAAGCAAAAGACGCAGGCAGCTCCCGCCGCGGTCATGACAAAGGTGAACAGCGTGCCGCTTAAGGCATACAGCATCGGGCTTAACATATTAAATCTCCTCTTTATCTTAGAGAGATTATAGAGACATTAAGCGCGCAGAGGGCCAAAAACGCCGACAAAGGCGCAGATCTTCAAGGCGTCCTGTGGCACAATTAAACTTTAGCCCCGGGCGTTTGAGGATATGTCATGACCGCAGAGCAGCTGTCGCAGAATTTATCTGAAGTTTTATTCAAGCCCCAGCGCACCACGCTGGAGACCTCGCTGATCTCCAATTCCGGCTGCCCGCTGCCGGATATAGATTATGACCATCAGATCCATTTTGGCTTTCAGCCCCATTGGTATCGGCCGGTTAACCGTTTTTACTGGACCTGGCTGGGCGGCAATCTCCTGGACATTGATGAGGCCCTGGCGCAGATCGCTGCTTCAGGCAATAAGCGCACCCGTCAATCCTGCCTCGATACCGTCGATGAATACGGCCCGGGCAATTGGATCTACGAGTTCAATACCATTGCCCAAAAGCGCGTCAATATGGCCGCAGAAACGGTTGATCCGGAGCGACGCGCGCATCATTACCGCATGGCCTCGCGCTATTACGCCATCGCGGCTTACCCTTATTTAAAGGGGGACACCTTAGCTGAGCAGTCAGCTTTGCTGTGCCGGCGCAATTACCGTGAGATCTTTAAGGCCTCATCCTTATGCGGCTACTACAGCGAGGAGAGCTTTACCTACCAGGACCAGAAGATCAGCGCCTATCTGCACAGTCCGGATAATACCTCCGTCCATCCCTGCGTCATTGTGCTGGGAACCTACGAGCAGAGCTGTACCGATTTCTATCGCTTCTTTAATGACTATTTAAGACCTCAGGGTATAGCGGTGATGGTTTTGGAAATGCCCGGGCAGGGCAACTGCTCCCAGTTAAAATTGGAGACGCAGAGCTCGGATTATTTAAAGGAAGCGGTGCTGCATTTAAAGGGTCTGCCCTTTATCGACGGGGAGAATATCGGCCTCTATACCCGCGGCGTCGGCGCGGCCCTAGGCCTGCGTCTGTGCATCTTAGAGCCCGGGCTGATTAAAGCTGCGGCTTTAGCGGCGCCTTTGATTGACAGCGTCTTTGTGCACGCTGAGGCTTTAAAAAATGTACCTTTGTGCCTGCGCTCCTCTTTTGCCAACCGCATGGATTTAGATGCTTCCCATTGGGATACCCTGGTGCCGCAGGTGCAGATCTTATCGCTCAAAAAACAGGGGCTGCTGTCCGTATCCAGCAAAGGCCGCACTCCGCTCTGGTGCCTGAAGCCCCGGAGCCGGGGCTTGAGCAGTGAGGATGTGGACTTAATTGAGCGCAGCTTTAAGGATGTGAATGTTGTTGAAGGCGGCGGCAGCTTCAGTCACGGCAGCTTTGCCTTAATGCAGCAGATAGTGGACTTTTTTACCGCCCATTTTAACTAAACAGTAGAACAGGATGGCGCATAAAGCATGAGCGTGCAGGAGAAAGCAGGCAGAGGCCTGCGCATCGTAATTAAATTAGGCACCAGCACCTTAACCTGCGGCAGCCGGCATTTAAACCGCGCCCAGATGCTGGAGATTGTACGGGCCGCAGCGCAGCTGCGCGCTCAAGGGCATCAGGTGGCAGTCGTTTCCTCCGGAGCCATGGCGGCCGGGCGCGAGCGCTTAAATGATCCGGCGCTGCCGCCGACCTTAAGCTCCAAGCAGCTGCTGGCCTCCGTCGGACAGGGGCGCTTGATTGAAATGTGGGAAAGTCTGTTTGATATCTATGACATCAAGATAGGTCAGATCCTGCTCACCCGGGCCGATTTGGAAAGCCGCGAGCGCTTTTTAAATGCCCGCGATGCTTTAGAGGCGCTGCTGGAGCACGGGATCGTGCCGGTCATCAATGAAAATGACGCGGTATCTACGCAGGAAATTCGGGTCGGGGATAATGATAATCTGGCAGCTTTAACCGGTCTTTTGTGTGCAGCTGATCTCATCGTTCTGCTTACCGATCAAAAGGGCCTGTATTCAGCCGATCCGCGGACTAATCCTGATGCAAAGCTTATCGAGCGCGTTGAGGACATTGACGACCGGATAATTGCGCTGGCCGGCGGGGCGGGCAGCGCCCAAGGCACCGGCGGCATGAGCACCAAGGTGCAGGCGGCTAAAACCGCCTGCGCGGCGGGCATTGAGCTTATCATTGCCTCAGGCCGCGATCCGACCGTCCTGGTGGATTTAGTGAACGGCAAGGGCGAATGCACGCGCTTTGTGCCGCAGAGCAGGGCTCAGCACGCGCGCAAATTATGGCTGCAGAGCGCGACGCGCGTCAGCGGTACTTTAACTGTCGATGCGGGGGCGGCGCAGGCAATAACGGCCCAGGGCTCAAGTCTGCTGCCATCCGGCATCAGTGCGGCAGCAGGCGACTTCCCGCGCGGCGCAGTGGTAGCCATTGCCGATGCCCAAGGCCGGGTGCTGGCGCGCGGCATTGCCCGCTACAGCTCCTCAGAGCTGAACCAAATTAAGGGACGGCGTTCAGAGGAGATTGAGGCTGTATTAGGATATTCGCACGGCGCGGCGGCGGTTCACCGCGATGATCTGGTGCGGCTCTAGGAGTGCTTATGGATAATATTGCAGACATCTGCCGCAAGGCGCATGCGGCATCCTTTCAGGCAGCGCAGCTGAGCACGGCGCAGAAAAATAAATTTCTGCTCACCTTAGCGGCGCGTTTGGAAGCAGAGCAGGAAGAAATTAAAGCCGCCAATCAGGCTGATGTGCAGGCGGCGGCCGAAAAGGGACTGGCTCCGGCCCTCATTGATCGTTTAAAACTCACCCCGGCGCGCTTTGCTGAAATGGTGGCAGGCGTGCGGCAGGTGGCGGCCTTAAGTGATCCGGTGGGCGAGATCTGCGAGGGCCATACTGTACCCTCTGGTCTGAATATCCTCAAAAAGCGCGTGCCCTTAGGGCTTATCGGCGTGATTTACGAGGCCCGTCCCAATGTTACCATCGATATTGCAGCGCTCTGTCTTAAGGCCGGCAATGCCTGCGTGCTGCGCGGCGGCTCGGAGGCCATCTGCACTAACCTCAAGCTCTATCAGATTGTGCGCGAGGGGCTGTTAAAGCAGGGGCTTGATCCCTATACCGTGAGCTTTTTAAAGAGCACCAGGCGCGAGGACGTCATGGAAATGCTCCAGCAGGATCAGTACATCGACGTGATCATCCCGCGCGGCGGCGAGCAGCTGCATCGCTTCTGTCAGGCCAATTCGGCCATTCCGGTGATCATCGGCGGCTTCGGCGTCTCGCATATCTACGCCGCTCCCAGCGCCGATCTGAAAAAGGCGGTGCCGCTTATCATCAACGCCAAGGTGCAGAAGCCCTCGGCCTGCAACGCCCTGGATACGCTCTTGATTGCCGAACCTGTGGTCGGTGAATTGTGCCAGCGCCTGAGCGCGCAGCTTGCCGAGCATCACATTCAAGTGCACGCGCACGGCAGCTGCTTAACTGCGCTTGCAGATCTCAATTATCCTTATTTAGCGGCAGGATCGCCTGAGGATTTTGATCGCGAGTGGCTGTCCCCTGCAATGAACATTGCCCCGGTGCGTGATGTGAACGCGGCTTTGGAGCATTTAAGAGCGCATCATGCGCAGCACTCAGACTCCATTTTAACGAGCGATTTAAACGAGGCGCAGACTTTTGTGCGCGGGGCTCCCTCAGCCTGCGTCTACGTCAATGCCTCTACCCGCTTCACCGACGGCGGGCAGTTCGGCCTCGGAGCTGAGGTGGCCATCTCGACGCAGAAGCTCCATGCCCGCGGCCCTATGGCGCTGACCGAGCTTACCACCTATCAATATGTCTGCAGCGGCGATTACCTCTGCAGAGCTTAACAGGGGCCTGAGCTTAAAGCTTTTCCTGCACCACGGTGTAATTGCCGCCGCCTGCGGGCACAAAGCTTAAGCGATGCGTGATGCCCTGCGGGGCATCTTCCTGATGGTGGGAGACAAAGAGTACCGAGGTGCGCCCGTGCTCCATGATATAGGTAATAAAGGCGCGCACCAGGGCGCGGCCGAAGGCGTCCAGCCCCTGCAGCGGCTCGTCTAAAATTAAAAGCGGCGGATTCTTCACCAATGCGCGGACAATCAGCAGCAGTCTCTGCTGCCCAAAGGATAAGGTCTTAAAGGACTGATGCTCCTTATCGCTAAGGCCAATCAGCTTGAGCCACTGCCGCGCCAGCTTCAATTCCTCATCGCCCGGGCGCTGATACAGGCCGATGGAGTCGTAGAAGCCGGACAGCACCACATTAATCACCGGCGCAGAGACGCGGTAGTCCAGATGCAGGGACCCGGACACATAGCCGTAATACTTCTTAATATCCCAAATGCTCTCGCCCGAGCCGCGCTTGATGCCGAAGACAGTGACGTCATTGGCGTAAACCAGCGGGTTATCGCCGGTAATTAAGGACAGTAAAGTGGATTTTCCAGCCCCGTTGGGTCCGGTGATCTGCCAGTGTTCGCCGGGATTTACCGTAAAGTTCAGATCCTGCAGTACCGGGCGGGCGTAAGTGATATTCACATGCTTTAACTGCACCACCGGGCCGTCCTTGATGGGCATTAAGGCCAATTTGGCCGGGGCCTTAGGCAGCTCGACCTGAGGGAGAGCGCCGCAGTAGAGCAGGGCGCGGGCTTCTTCATCCTGCTCGATGATCTCGCGGGAATCGAGCTTGGTGATGGAGAGATCGGAGATGATGCCTAAAGCGGTGAGATCAGCCGGGATCTCATCCGGGCGGTTGACGATGAGCACAATCGGCAGCGCGTAGTTTTTGTGCACGTAGGAGATGATTTCCAGCAGGTCGGCGCGCGTCTGCACATCGAGGGCATCGAACGGGGTATCAAACACCAGCAGATCCGGCTTGGCGCCTAAGGCCTTAATCAATAAAATCCTGCGGCCTTCACCGCCTGACAGGGTGCGGATGGGGCGCTGAATCAGGAGGCCGGCGTGTAAGGCTGCAATGGCCTCACTGACGCTCTTAGGATCCATGCCGGTTAAAAGATCGGCGGCGGTAATGCCGATTTCATCTTTGGCTGTGCCGTTATCGGTATTGCGCATGTCATAGTCGGCTTCAAAGAGCTGCTGCTGCTTTTCAAAAGAAACAAGTTCTGCATGCACATGCTGCGGGGCTGAGCCGGAAATTAAAGGCAGTTCACCGGCTACGGCGCGGGCAACGACGGACTTGCCGCTGCCGTTCTGGCCGATTAAGACGATTAAATCATGGGGACGGAGTTGCAAAGAAGGTATGGTGACCTGCAGCTTGTCGCTCAGGCGGAATACCGCTTGGTCAAAAGTAATCATATACGCTCACTGAAAACAGCGCCGGTCAGGCAGCGCCACGAGCCGGCAGAGGGCTGCAGGGGGTGAGTTTTCAGGCTCAGGCAAAATCTGCGCTTCATCAAAAGTTTGAGAAAAAGAGCGGGTGTTTTGTGATGGTCTGAGCAATTTTCACCATTAAAGTTACCGCTGCAGTTAATTTTTAACTAAATTTTAATGTGGGATCATAGCACGCAGCGCGCAAGCTTAAGGATGCATCATGAAAAAAATCAAAACCTTTAAGATCTTAGTTCTGTTAAAACCCGGGGATAGCCAGCCGGCGCTGGAACGGGCCAATGAGTTTGCCCGCTTTATGCCGGATATTGAGGTGACAGCCTGCCGCATTATCAATGATTTTGATGAGCTGACTAAGGAATCGCAGACCGCGCAGGTCAATCGCGAGCTTTTAGTACTGGCCAAGCGCCACCCCAATATCAAAAACTTCGTTCCGCGCATCATCTGTGCTAAAAATGTCCCGGAAGCCTTTGTTAAAGAAGCCAAAGACGGTCAGTACACCATGGCCATTATTTCGGCCAATAAGCGCAATAAGATTAAAGATCTCTTCATCAGCACCATAGACAGCCAGGTGATGCGCACCATTCAGGTGCCGCTGCTCGTGGTTAAGGACGCCAATGCGCCGCAGCGCCTTGATAAGGTCATACTGCTCGCCATCGATTTTGAGGAAGATGATCACGATAAGAAGCTCGATGAAGTACTGTTCCAGGCCGCTAAGATCTTCGCCGACGAGTTCAACGGTGAAATTCACGTGGCCAACTGCGTGTCGCCGCTCAATCGCGGCTACATGGGCGGCAATACCTCGCCCTCTAAGATCTTAGGCTCGGCGGTGCCGGGGATTAAGTCGCGCGGCGATATTCATCAGCGCTTCTTAGATGTCTTTGCCCTGGAGCATCATCTGCCGATAGAGCATACCCATGTGGTGCAGGGGCGGGTGGATGAGGAGATCCCGCGGCTGTGCAAAGCTTTAGATGCGCGCATGGTGTGCATGGGCTCGTCGGCCAAATCCGGACTGCTCTCGCCGATGAACAGCTCAGCCAGCGAACTGGTGCTGGAGCAGATCTTAGGCGACATCTTCATCGTCAACGACGTCACGCCTTATTTTGAATAGCGGGCGGCGAATTTACGGTGATATATGCATAAAACAGCCGGTGAAATTCCGGCTGTTTCTGCTGCCGGGGCAGCGGCCGCTGCCCCGCTAAATTTAGACGTTGAACAGGAACTCGAACAGATCGCCGTCCTGCACAATGTAATCCTTGCCTTCAGAGCGCAGTTTGCCGGCCTCCTTGGCGCCGTTCTCCCCGCCGTATTTGATAAAGTCAGCGTAAGCGATGGTTTGGGCGCGAATAAAGCCGCGTTCGAAGTCTGAGTGGATTTTGCCGGCAGCCTGCGGCGCAGTAGCGCCGACCTTGACGGTCCAGGCGCGCACTTCCTTGGGACCTGCCGTAAAGAAAGTCTGCAGACCTAAAAGCTTGTAGCCGGCGCGGATCACGCGGTTAAGCCCCGGTTCAGTTAAGCCTAAGCTTTCCATAAACTCGGCGCGATCGGCCTCTTCCATCGAGGCTAAATCGGCTTCAATGGCTGCAGACACCGGTACGGTCACCGAGTGCTCGCGCTCGGCAATCTTTCGCACCTGATCTAAGTACGGATTATTTTCAAAACCGTCTTCAGCCACATTGGCAATATACATTACAGGCTTTAAAGTCAAAAAGCTGAAGCTCTTTAAAGCCGCGCGCTCTTCCGGGGTAAATTCCAGCTCGCGCAGCATCCGGCCTTCTTCTAAAGCCGGCAGACAGCGCTCTAATACCTTCACGGCAGCGGCAGCTTCTTTATCGCCGCCGGTTTTAGCGCGTTTGCCCAAGCGGTTTAAAGCCTTTTCGCAGACATCAAGATCTGCAAGCGCCAGCTCGGTGTTGATGACGGAGATGTCGTCCTCCGGATTGACTTTGCCGGAGACGTGAATGACGTTGGGATCATCAAAGCAGCGCACTACATGGGCAATAGCGTCCGTCTCGCGGATGTTCATTAAAAATTGATTGCCAAGCCCCTCGCCTTTGGAGGCCCCTTTCACTAAGCCTGCAATATCCACAAATTCCATCGCGGCCGGGACAATTTTGGCCGGATGTACGATGGCGGCAATGGCGTCTAAGCGCGGATCGGGTACCGGAACGATGCCGGTATTGGGTTCAATGGTGCAGAACGGAAAGTTCTCGGCTGCGATCCCGGCTTTGGTTAAGGCGTTAAATAAGGTGGATTTGCCCACATTGGGCAGACCGACGATGCCGCAGTTAAAACCCATGGCTTAAACCTCCTGAAACTGATTGGGCTTAAAGGAATTGATGAACGAAGCCGCCTTTTCCGGACCTTGTTTAAACAGCAGGCTGATGCCGGATAAAGCGTGTTCCTGCGCCTCTTCAATTAATGAGCGCTCGCGCGGGGCCGGACGTCCCAGCACGAAGCTGATGACATCGCCGGGGGCGGGCTTGCCGATCCCCAGACGCAGCCGGTAAAAATTCTGTTTGCCGCCTAAGCTTGCCGCAATGCTTTTAAGGCCGTTGTGACCGGCTAAGCCGCCGCCGAACTTTAAGCGCACGCTGCCGGGCGGCAGATCCATTTCATCGTGCAGGACTAAGAGCTCTTCAGGCGCAATGCGGTAGAAGGTGCATAAGGCGCCCACACTCTGCCCTGACAAATTCATCAAGGTGGTGGGGAAGACCAGGCGCACCTCAGAGCCTTCAATCAGACCGCGGCCGACGCAGCCGAAGAAGCGCTTTTCTTCATTTAAGGCAATGCGGTACTGATCTGCAAGGGCAAAGAGCAGATCGCAGCCGCAGTTGTGGCGCGAGCCCGCGTACTTGGGGCCGACGTTGCCCAAACCTGCAATAAGCTTAATCGTTGATGCCGGCATCTAATTTTACTACCTCTTTTAAGGCCGCCTCACCTAAGGCAGCTAAGGCTGCAGCCGCCGTAAGGCCGCTGTCCGGGAAAATCATGTCAGGCGCAATGTCGCACAAGGGCGCTAAAACAAAGGCGCGCTCCTGCGCCCGCGGATGGGGCAGGGTAAGCCTGGGATCAGAAGAGACGATATCATCACAGCTGATGATATCGAGATCTAAAGTCCGCGGCCCCCAGCGTACCGTGCGCACCCGCTTGAAATCCTGTTCAATCTGCTGCAGGCAGGTCAAAAGCTCCAGCGCAGTAAGTTTTGTGTTGAGCGCAAAAGCCAGATTAAAAAAATCCGGCTGCTCGATGCTGCCCCAAGGCTTAGTGCGATAGAGCGGGGAGATGGCAGTAATGCGTCCGGCTCCGGCTCTGACTTCCTGCAGCGCTGCGTGCAGGATTTTTCTGCTGTCGCCTTGATTTGAGCCGGCGCTGATATATGCCTGCATAATCCGGTTAAGGATCCAAATTCATGGAAGCGCGCCAGGCGCGGGCGCGGGCTAAGCGCTCCTGTCTTGCGGCAGCGTCGTCATCATTAAACTGCTCCTGCGCAGCAGTCGGGCGCTCCATGCAGGCCTGGCCTTCAGCGGTGAGTTCCTGCCGGGAGCGGCGGCGCTCGCTTTTTTCGCGGCGCTGGCGGCGCTTTTCCATGCGGGCGGCGCGGCGCTCTTCACGCTCTAACTTAGCGAGGTTAAAGCGCTCCTGCGCCTCGTCGTAATAGTGCTGCCAGAACTTGACGAAGGGGATCAGCTCCGGCTCGAACTTAGCGCGCAGCTTGATGATGTCAAAAGCGGCGCGGAAGGACGGCTGCTGCGCGATCTCCTCAGTCTGCCGGGCTTCAAGATCCGGATCAGTGATGAGGATGGCGGTCTGAATCAGCTTCTTAATATCTCCGGCAATGGCCATCGGCACCGCAGTTACCGAGTGCTGATCGCCCAAGGCCTGATCGCAGGCCTGGTTAATCACCTCATGGCGCTGCTGCGGGCTGAGTTCATGGCCGAGCTTTGCCTTGCGCTTGGCGACCAGGCGCTCTATCTTGGGCCATAAAAATACGGTATAGAGAAAGTGCGGCTTATTGCGCTTCTGCTGCAGCGTGCGCTGATCGGAGCTGGCTAAGGCGTATTCAATAAAGCGGTCAAAATCGGCTGTGCCGATAATGCCTTTCTGCCCGGGGAACAACAGCTCTAAGAACTTATAGCGCTTAAGCTCGCGATAGCTCTGCAGACCGTGGCCGGTTAAAAAGAGCTTATTGACCTCATCGAACATGCGCGCATTGGAGATGTTCAACAGCAGCGGAGCCAGCCGGCTGAGCGGCTCTTCCGTGCGCTTGGCAATTTTAAAGCCCAGTTTGGCCTTAAAGCGGATAGCGCGGATCATGCGTACCGGATCTTCCTGATAGCGGGTATCCGGATCACCGATGATGTCGATAATGCCGCGGTTTAAATCGTAAACGCCGCCGTGGAAATCGAGCAGTGAGAAATCATCGATATCGTAATAAATAGCATTGATGGTAAAGTCGCGGCGGTTGGAATCGTCCTCAATACTGTTGCCGTAGCTGTTGTCGCGCACCAGCATGCCTTCGCGGCTTTGAATCGCGCTCTTATCATCGTTGCGGAAGGTAGTGACTTCAATAATTTCCTGGCCGTACACCACGTGCACAATCTTAAACCGCCGACCGATGATGCGCGAGTTCGGGAACAGGCGGTGCACCTGCTCCGGGCGGGCGTTAGTCGAAACATCAAAATCCTTGGGGGCCTTGCCCAAGAGCAGATCGCGCACGCAGCCGCCGACTAAATAAGCCTTAAAGCCGGCGTCCCGCAGGCGGTATAAAGTCCGCAGCGCCGTCTGGGGAATATTCTTGCGGGAAATGGTGTGCTGGGAGCGCTCTAAGGTCAGCAGCGCGGCACCGCGCTTTCTTACCTTAGCTTTATGCTGCTTTAAAATATCGTCCAGGCCGAAAAGTAGGGCAGAAATTTTCTTAATCCTCGATAAAACTGGCCTCAAGCGGGCATGAGAAGAGCCGCCGCTTAGGCAAAATACACTGCTCTTTTATCTAAAAAATCCGTCGTATTATATCACCCTCCGGGCTTTTGACCTAATAGCGCAGCCGGGTGTTATGCGTCAGCTGCGCGGCCTTTTGCCCGCGCTGCCTGAGGCGGCAAGCTTAAAGCTTGCGGCTGTAAGCTCGATAAGTTCATCAAGACTTACAGCAGAAAGCTCCACCGAGATCCAATGGGTTTTATTCATGTGATAGGCCGGGTAGAAGGGCGGACCTTTTTCCTTGAGGGCGGCGACTTCTGCCGGCGGCAGATGCAGATTGACGATAACGGCGGGCAGCATGCCGCAGGCGCTGCCTGCGCGCGTCTTGTCAAAGAGTCGGCTCTGCACTTCCATCACGCAGGCAAACCATTTGCCGCTGTCGCCGCGGCGCAGCACTGCTCCTTTGAAATCAGCCCACAAAAACTCAGGGCTGCTGTGAAAGCGCGCTTTAACCTTTGCAAAGTACTGCTGAATCAATTCGCCGCTGAAGGTGTGAACGGCTGCAGGCTTTAAGGGCAGCTGCGCTGCTGTTTTGCGGCACCAGGCCGCAAGCTCCTCGCGCAGCGCACCGTTCCAGCTGCCGGCGGCGGTTAAAAAGAGAGTATAGGGTTCGCTAATAAGGGGATCGATAAGCTGCAGCTGCACGCTTAAACCTTCATTGCCTGCCTGCGGATCGGCTGCAGCATTACTCGGGTGCAGGATTAAGCAGGCGTTGAACTCCATGATCCGGGCGGTCAGCACAAAGCGTGTGCCGTCGGCCAGATACACGGGCAGCTGTGCTGTTTGACACAGCTCGAGGCTCAGGCGGGTAAACCCCGCGTGGTTTAAAGCGGCAGGATTGAGATCGCGATTGATAAAAGGCTGGGTGCATTCCTGCAGGAAGTCAGCAGCGCTCATAATCTTTACAGCTGATTGTTATTGTTCTTATTGGGTAAGCTGATTGCAGTCATTCCCGCCGGGAGCGGGTGTGAGCTGCGGCACAGGCTGTAAGTTGAGCGTAATGTCCTGGCGCGGGATGGCGGCTAAGTCAAAGCGGGATGCAGCCTGCTGCCACATCTCAGAGGGTGTAAGGCCCTGCAAATCATCCAAGCTTTGCCCTAAAAGCTTTAAGGCCAGTCTGACCGCTTCTGCGGGGGTGAAGCGCTCTAAGACCGGCTGCGCATGATTCTGTTTGGACAGTTTGCCGCCGTCTGCGGCCACAATTAAGGGCAGATGCAGAAACTTGGGCGGCGTCCGGCCCAGCAGATGATAAAGATAGATCTGCAGCGGGGTGGAGGAAATGAGATCGCTGCCGCGCACTACCTCGGTAATGTGCTGTCTGACATCATCGACCACGCAGGCCAAATTGTAGGAGAAGATCCCATCTGAGCGCTTGAGGATCAGGCTGTCAGGCAGCAGAGATAAATGCAGGCTGCCGAGGCGCTCATCGTAAAAATCGCGCGGGACATCCTCACAGTCCAGCCGGATGGCCCGGCCTTTTTTATAGGGCAGGTTGAGCTCGCGGCACTGGCAGGGACGCTCGCGGATCTGCCGGCGGCTGCAGCGGCACACAAAGGCTTTGCCGGTAGAGAGCAATTGCTCGACGGCTTCCTGATAGGGATTGAGATCGTCGCTCTGCACTAAGACCTGATCGGAGAAAGTAAACCCCAGGGTTTTGAGATCAGCGCAAATGGAATCTTTATATTCGGGGCGGCAGCGCGGACGATCCAAGTCCTCCAGGCGCAGGAGGCACTCACCGCCTTGAGACAGAGCGCGCAGATACGCACCCGCTGCGGAGAGCAGCGAGCCTAAGTGCAGTCTGCCTGATGGAGTTGGGGCAAAGCGGCCGCAGTACATCAAAGCATCCGCGTCAGCGTCAGGCCCCGGGGAAACCGGCCGGGCAAGTCCAGCCGGGTGTCCTGCGGATCAGCCTTCGAGCTGTCTTTCCTTGATTTCAGCGACGGCTTTGCACTCGACGCACAGATCAGCGGTCGGGCGGGCCTCTAAGCGCTTAATGCCGATTTCTTCGCCGCACTGCTCGCAGTAGCCGAATTCATCGCGATCGAGCTTCTGCAGGGTCTTTTCAATCTTCTTAATGAGCTTTCTCTCACGATCGCGGGCGCGCAGCTCTAAAGCAAACTCTTCTTCCTGAGAGGCTCTATCTACCGGATCCGGGAAATTGGCGGCCTCACTCTTCATGTGGCCGACAGTACGATCGACCTCGGATCTGAGCTGATCGCGCCAGGCAGTTAAAATCTTTCTGAAGTGCTCTTTCTGCGCTTCATTCATGTACTCTTCGCCCGGCTTCTCCTGATACGGCTTCACGCCGGCAATGGCCAGGGGACCCATTGATTCTAAGGATTCATGTGCGCTCATAATCTTGCTTCCTTATGATCCGCTTATCATTACTCAGCGTTCGTCAAATGGGCTGCCGCATAAAGTGCAAAAGCCCTGCCATAACGCTGCAGACAAATAATTATTGTAAATATTTGCCTGTTATTTAACATAAATTTAATGGTCCTGTACGAGACGGGACTTTTTTTCAAGTCAGGCATTATCCATAAAAGCGCGCAGCCTTACAAGGGCGCAGCCGGCAAATGCACTTTTTAGGTCAGCTTTTTTATGGCTAAAAGTGATTCAGCTCAAAGTTCTATAATATTTCGTCTTTGTTATAATCAGCGCAGACTGAGCCGTTTGTCTGACGGCAGCAGCGCATTTCAACGCAAGGACAGATAAGCGTGCAGACTACCCCTCCTTTTGCATCTGATAAAGATAATCAGCAGGCAGGCGCAGAGAACTTAGGCGCAGAGATCCTCTCCTTTTCCCCGCGCGCTGATAAGGCCGCGGAACTGCCGGAGATTTTAGGCGGGGCGGATGCTGCGCACCCGGCGCAGGTGCAGATTGAAAGACTGCAGACTGCTGCCCAAACCTCCCGCAGTGAAGCCTGCGGAGCCGAACCGCCGCTGCCGCCGCGTCCTCCGCTTGATGGGGGTAAATCTGCAGATCCGCAGCCTGACGGCTCGCATGGCGGAGGCGGCGGAGATGACGGCGGCAGCTCTGGGGATGGTCAGGATGATAAGAACAAGCTGAGCCTGAAAAAGCGCGTCACCCGCGCCTTAAGCCTCTTTTCTTTAAAGGTGGGTTTAATCGGCTTTGGCGTCATGGTCCTGCTTTTTATCTATTTTGATTCGGTGGTGCTCTCCAAGTTTGAGGTGGACGATAAGTGGGTGCTGCCGGCCGTGGTGTATTCGCGTCCCCTGGAGCTTTACCCCGAGCAGCGTCTGTCCTTAAAGCAGATGGTATATGAGCTTGAACTGCTCAAATACCGCCGCACCGATAATCCCCAGCGCGAGGGCGAGTATGCGGTAAATGAAGATACGCAGAAACTCATCGTTATTAAGCGCCCCTTTGCCTTCCCCGAGGGGCAGGAAGATCGCCTGTCGCTGCTGGTTGAGTTTGACGGGCAGCGCGTCGCCCGCATCATGAATGCCGATTTAAAGCAGGATCTGTCCTACGTGCGCATGGATCCGGTACTGCTTGATCGCATCAACCGTATTGACCCCAAAGAAGATCGCATCTTCATCACCTTGGATGAAGTGCCCTCCGAGCTAATTACCACGCTCCTTGAGATTGAGGATCGCTCCTTCTATTCGCATATCGGCGTCAACTTCTTTGCCATTGCCCGCGCTTTTGTTAAAAATCTGTTTGCCGGGCGCGTGGTCGAAGGCGGCAGTACCATCACGCAGCAGCTGGTGAAGAACTACTTTCTCACCAATGAAAAGAGCTATACCCGCAAGTTTAAAGAAATCATCATGGCCATCATCATGGATCACCGCTACACCAAGGATCAGATCCTGGAGGCCTATATGAATGAGATCTATTTAGGGCAAAACGGCAATGCGGGCATTTACGGCTTTGGACTGGCCTCCTATTTCTATTTCGGCGTGCCGGTGTCAGAGCTCTCCTTAGATCAGATGGCCCTCTTAGTCGGCTTAATTAAAGGTCCGTCCTATTACGATCCGTGGCGGCATCCGGAAAATGCGCTGGAGCGCCGCAATACAGTTTTGGCCGTGCTGCGCAACCGCGGGCATTTAACGCAGGCGCAGTGTGAGCAGTACATGGCGCTGCCGCTGCGTGTAATTGAGCGCGGCTCGATGAACTACTCCAAGACCCCGGCCTTTATGGGATTGTTAAAGCACGAGATCTCCACGCGCTTTGGTCCCGATTTTCTGTCAGGCAGCGGCATCCGCATCTTCACCTCCCTCGACCCGCAGGCGCAGGCGGCGGCGGAAAAGGCCGCAGCCTCCGAGCTCAATGCCATTGAAGCTGACACTAAGGTTAAGGGATTGGAGGCGGCGATGGTGGTAAGCTCCTGGCGCACTGCTGAAGTCAGCGCGGTGGTGGGCAGCCGCACCCCTAAATACGACGGCTTTAACCGCGTGATTGAGGGCCGCCGCCAGGTGGGCTCTTTGGCCAAGCCCTTTGTATATTTAACTGCCTTTGGCCGCGGCTTTCATTTAGGCTCCATTGTCGATGACAGCGCGCTTACCGTGCGCCTTGCCGACGGCAAATTATGGTCGCCTAAAAACGATGACGGACGGTTCCGCGGCCGGGTCACCGTGCTGCGCGCGCTGGCCAGCTCCATCAATGTGCCGACGGTGCGCATCGGCATGGCCGCCGGACTTACCAATGTACGCGACACTTTCCGCAAAGCAGGAATTAAGCAGGATCTGCCGCTGTATCCGTCGATGCTGCTGGGCGCCATGTCCTTAACCCCGTATGAGCTTAACGCCATGTACGCCAGCATGGCCACGGACGGCGTCTATCAGAACTTAACTACCCTGCGTACCGTGGTGAAGAACGGGGAGATCTTCTACACCCGTCAGCAGGAGCAGACCAGCCGCACCTTAGATCCGCGCGATACCTATCTCACCCTTTACGGCATGCAGGAGGCTACGCGCTCAGGTACCGGCCGGCGTTTGGCCCGCACTTTCCCGAATGTTAATATCGCCTCTAAGACCGGCACTACCAACGATCAGCGCGATACCTGGTCTACCGGCATCGACTCGGATGAATTGGTCACTACCTGGGTAGGCTTTGACGACAACCGCCGCACGCCGCTGTATGGCTCCTCCGGCGCGCTGCGCGTCTATACCGCGTACCTAAAGGAGCGCGGGGTGAACTCGCTGGAGTTAAAGCGGCCTGAAGGCATCAAGTTCGTCAATTTTGACCGCAACGGACAGGTGGTAGCCGACGGCTGCGATGAGCCGGGGCTGATGCTGCTGCCGGCACGCGAGGATATGATCCAGTACATCAGGCCGTGCCGCTTTAACCCGGCGACCGCCGGGCCGCAGGTGCAGGTCTATACGCCCGATCAGGTTAAAAAGGCCAATCAGAGCGCGCCGGCAAAACCGGCCGCTCAGGGACAGCAGAACAATAAGAAGGGGGATGAGCTCAACGCCTTTGAGCGCTTCCTCCTCGGCCTTTAGGCTGAACCATCAAGTTTCTTATACGTTCGGCAGTAAGCTTTAACGGTATCTGCAGACTGCAGTTTTAAGCCCAGGGCCAAGCGCCCAAACTGCAAACGCGATCACATCGGCATGCAAGGCCGCTTGTTATACTGAAAACTTGTTGGATTACAAACAGCAAGGTGGTCTCAATGCGTATTTCAAATCTCTCTGACGGCGCTTGCCGCTGCCCTCAGCTTAAGCTTAACAGCGTGTACTTCAAATTCAGTTATGACTAATCGAGAACCCGGAGCTGCGGCGTCCATGGCCGCTCTGCAGGCGCAGAATGAAAAGGCGATTGACGCCATCATGGCTGATGCGCGCGCCGCTTACAATGAAGCCGCGATTGCCTTAGGCGAGACCACGCTGGATGATTTAGCAAAGGGTCAACTACCCCCGCCTAAAGAGGCGGGGCTTGAAGCTGAAAGGCTTTAAGCCCAGGTTGACTAGCCTAAGTCCCGCAGGGGACTGCGCTTATCAGGAAACAGGCACCGCGGGATGTTGA
>CALXNX010000005.1 GCA_944389865.1 uncultured Succinivibrionaceae bacterium | reverse complement strand
TGCGCCCCCGTGTCAGGGAACGGGTGCACATTTTAATGACTTTTTGACCGCTGTCAAATCTTTTTTACAGCTTTTTATGCGCAGGGGCGTAAATTGCAGGTTAACTCTTTGTAATAAATCAGTTTTATTTTTATAAAATTTTTGCCGCCGCCGCTTTTTTCCTTGCCGGCAGCGGCCTGACTCTATCTGCGCCCCCTTCGGGCTCTAATCTTTGCTTTGATAAATGCGCTCGCTCAGCGCCGATTCGCGCTGTACCAGGTACATGCAGGACTGCACTAAGACATCCTCAGCAAAGCCCTGTGCGCTCTTTACCCCGGCAATGCGCAGCTCGTCCTTAGCGCGCGTCACCGCGGTGTAGATGAGCTCCTTGGTCAGCACCGGATTGTGCTCCTCCGGCAGCACCAGCAGAACCTGCTGATACTCTGAGCCCTGGGATTTATGTACCGTTATGGCAAAGCCCGTCTGTTTGTCCGGAATAAACAAGGGGCTTACTTTTTTCACCGTCCCCTGCGCCGCCGGCAGAAAGATGCGCAGATGGCCGCTTCCTGCTTCATACGCCTCAAAGCCCACGTCGCCGTTAGTCACGCCCTGCACCGGATCGTTGCGGGTAATGAGGATGGTCCGGCCCGGGAAATCCGGCTGCGCGCTTAACTGATATTTATGCCGCAGCTCCTCGGCAATTAAGGCGTTAAGGCTCTGCTCGCCCAAAAGGCCCAGACGGTTGGAGCACAGCACACGGTATTTATCGAGCAGGGTAAAGGCCTGCAGCGCTTCTTCATCCGTAAGGGTAAATTTGCGGGCGGCCAGAAATGACAAAAACGGCCCGAAGCCTGAGTTTACGCTGTACTGCGCCAAAGCGCGGCTGTGATTTTTCAGCCCCGCAAGCGAAGGCTCTGCGCGCACATAGCTCAATTTAGGCGCGCATTCCTGCAGGATCCGGCTTATCTGCGCGGCTTTTTCCTGCTGCAGAGCCGCGCTCTGCGGACTCTGCACGATCTGACCTTCCTGACCCTGGGCTAAAGCCAGCTCCGGCGGCAGCGTATTTACCGCTGCAGCTAAGCGGCCGATCCCTGAGTCGCCCTTAAAGCGGCGGGTTCTGGTGAGCAGGACCGCATTGTCACTTAAGATGCCGCTGCGGATCTCGGCGGCTGTGCGTCCGCACAGAAAAGCCAGCTTTGCGGCCGTATCGTCGCTCAGTTGCGGACAGCCCGGGCGCAGGCAGGAGGCGAGGTCGCCGAGGACCGATCCCGCCTCTACCGAGCAGAGCTGATCCTTGTCGCCGAGGAGGATCAAAATGGTCTTTGCAGAAAGCGCACTGATGAGCTGATGGAACAGCGATAAATCCACCATCGAGACCTCATCTACCACCACGATGTCAGCCGGCAGCGGATGCTCGGCATTAAAGTGCGCGCGCACCTGATGGGGCACCACCTTAAGCAGGCGATGCACCGTCTGCGCCGTCTGCGGAATGCCAGCCAATAAATGCTCTCTGCCCGTCAACTGCTCCAGCTGCGCGGCAATCCGGGGCAGCGGCGAGGTCGGGGAGGACAGCTGCAGATTGATGGACTCGGACATGCGCGCTGCGGCCTTGCCGGTGGGAGCGGCCAAAGCAATGACGTTAAGGCTCGGATCCAAGGCAGTAAGCAGGAGCAGCAGTCTTATCACCGTAGTAGTCTTGCCGGTGCCCGGACCGCCTGAAATGATGGTGAAATTGTTAAGGGCTGCAGCTGCCGCTGCCGCCTGCTGCCACTCAGGCTCAGCCTGTGCAGCCGCTCCCGGGAAAAGCAGCTCTAAAGCCTGCTTTAAGAGCTCCTTGTCCTGAGCATAATAAGGCAGTTCCCGGCGCCGGCGCACAAAGGCCGCCGCCTGCGTTTCGTACAGATAATAACGGCGAAAATACAGCCGCTGCCGGCTTAAAATCAGCGGTGTTTTCGGTTCAGCATCTGTTTTTTCATCGTCTGCTGCAGTGCAGAACGGCAGATGCGCCAGCAGCTTAAGCGCTTTTTTGCCGGCAAGCTGCTCCAGCAGGACCTCGGCGCCGGCGCAGAAGCTCTGCGCCTGGGCAAAATCATCCTGAGTGTGCCAGCGCCGGCGCAGACGGCTGCTGCTGCGCCAGGCTGCGATCACGGCCGCCGGACTGCCCGGATCATCATGCACCGGCAGACGCAGACAGACATCGCCCTGCTCTAATTTGTACTGCAGCATTAAAACCAGCAGCACCAGCGGCGCGCTGACCTGCTGCGGATAATGGCGGCACAAATAATCGGCCTGCGCCAGCGCGATTTCCGACACTAAGCCGCTGCGCGCCGCCTGCAGCAGCAATTGAGCCGTGGGCTCGTCAATAGGCGCGCGGGCTGCGGCCAGACCTTCCGCGGCCAATTGAACGCGCAGCGCGGCAAAGTCTTTGCTCCCGCCGGACTTTGCGGCCAAAGCGCTCAAATAAGCCGGCAGTACAGAGTCCGCAGTATCCGGCGCGGCTGCTGCCTGCCGGGGGTCCGGATAAGCGCGCGGATCGATGGTAAATTCGTCAGTCATCTGCCCCTCCTAAGAGCCGGTCAAGCTCATCTACAATCTCCCGGCGCGGCTTGGTAAAAAACACCCCGGGCGAAAGTTCCGGGCCAGCCTTAAGGCCGCGCAAATACAAATACAGCACCCCGCCGATATCCCGATCGTAATCATAGTCGGGCAGACGCAGCTTCAATAAGCGCTGCAGCGCCGCAGTATAGATTAAATACTGCACATCATAGCGGTTGCGCTGCTCAAACACTGACTGCGCAGCCGCTGCGCGGCTGTAGTACGAGAGATCCGGTCCCAAATAGGTGGACTTATAGTCCATGACAAAATAGCGCTCGCGCCCATCCATAGGGAAGGAGCACACCAAGTCCAAAGATCCGGTTAAAAAGCCGTTGACCATGCGCGGATCCAGGTACAAAGCAGAGGCGTCGCCGGTAAACTCCGGCACATCCGCCGCGCTTTTAATGCACAGGGCATTGAGCCTGCTGCTGTCAAGGCGCTCAACCGGCATCAAATAGCGCATCTCCGGCACAAAAGCGCTTTCCTGCAGATCGCTGAGGTGCAGGAAGCCGCCCTGGCCGTCAGGAAGCAGCGGAGCGCAGATGATGTCGTCAAGCCACTGAGTTAAAACCTGCAGCGCATCGGCCTCATGGCGCGAGGACCACTGAGCGATCACCTGCGAGCCGTACGTACGCGAGGCCGAGAGCACCAGGCTCTCCAGCATAGCCTGCCGATCGGCAGCTGCAAAATCGCAGTGCTCCAGCAAAGCATGCAGCAACGTGCCGGGAGCAGGCCCGCGCGGGAAGCCGAAGGGCGATAGGCGCTCGGGAGCGGCCGGCTCCGCTTCCGGCTCAGAGCCTTCATCATCGGCCGGGGTGAGCGCGCGATCATGCAGCCCCGCGACAAGGCCTGAATAGGAGGAAATGCTGAAGTCCTCGCGCACTGCGCCGGCAGGCAGGATGGAGCAGGCAAGCTGTGCAGCAGCCTCCATGGTCGGAACGTAGAGCTCAGGGCAGGGCGAGTCTAAATCATCAGGTGCGCTCAGCCGGCAAAATAAATCCGGGCGCTGCTCCAGGGCCTGCAGCGCCGTCACATCGGGGCAGTCCGGCAGCGCGGCGCTGTCGGGGGACTTACTGTCATTGACGGCGGCCAACAGCCTGATAAGGCCGTGGGGGCGCATGCCGAAGCGCTTCTGCAGCGGAGCGATAAAAAGGAAGTTGCCCGCGCAGGCGCGGGTTAAGGCGACGTAGGCCAGCCGCATCCACTCCTGATCCTGCTGCATTAGAGCCAATTTGAAGCTGTCATCCTCAGCGTAAAGATCGAGGACGCGCTGTTCTAAATCAGAGTCGTAGTAGAGGATCTCCCGACCTTTTTTAATCTCTTTACCCGACCACAGGTAAGGCAGCATCACTACCGGGAACTCCAGGCCCTTGGAGTTGTGGATAGTGCGCACCTGCACCTGCGCGCGCTCGGACTCAAGCCGCTTAACCGTTTCCTCGGAGCCGAAGGTCTCACCTTTAAAGGTCAAAATCTGCTTAAACCAGCGCAGCTGGGGCTTGACGCCCTTAACCGCACCGTGAGCCTGCTGCACCAGCTCGGCAATATGCAGGTAATTGGTTAGGCGCCGTTCACCGCCTGCCAGCTGCAGCTGCCGCTGCAGTCCGTCATGGGCTTTAAACCACTGCATAAAGGCGCTTAAAAAGCCGCTCTGCCGCCACACCGGCTGCAGCTGCGCCAAAAGCGCCGCCTCCTCCTCAAGGCGCTCATCGCCGATGGTCTCCAGATACTGCTGGCCGGTTAAAGAGAGCAGTGGACAGCCCAGCAGGCGTCTGACCTTATCGCGACTTGAGGGCTCGCACAGCGCCTCCATCAGATACAGGATCTCCACCGCCTCCGCAGAGGGCGCCTCGGCGCTGCCCAGGACCGACTCGTGATCGGAAAAATAAACGCCGGCAATGCGCCGCTGCGCCAAAGCTGCGATCACGGCCGCGCTTTCCTTGACGTTCGACACGATGACCGCAATATCGCTGGGGCGCAGTGCGGTGAGCATGGAGCCGCCGTCCTTTAAGTAGCGAATTAACAGGCCCTGCTTTAAGCAGCGCAGAATTTGCGCGGCGCAGGTTTTGGCGATCTGAGGCAGAAGCGCGGTCTTGGAGGCGCGGCCATCTTTAGCCGATGCGGGGGCAGGGACAGCGAGCACAAAGCAGCCGGGCAGCGCCGCGGTTAGCGCTTTGGTTTCCTCAGGCGACAGCAGCGAACCGGCTCCCAGCCTGCGGCCGCAGGCAGCGGCTGCAGCCTCAAGCTCCGGGCTGTCGGCCAGGATAAAGCCCATTTTGCCGCGCTGACTTTTCACCGGGCTGAAAGTGATATCGGACAATAAAAAGGGCTCGCGGCTGCGCGGATTTAAAGCGCTCCCGAACAGCGCATTCACCGAGTTCACCACCCCGGGAGCGGAGCGGTAATTGGTATCCAGAGTATAAATACAGTGCTCCCCCGAGCACTGCGCGATGCGTCTTTTGGCCTTTAAGTAGGAATTAATATCCGAGCCGCGGAAGGCGTAGATGGACTGCTTCGGATCGCCGATGAAATAGCAGCGCGCCTGCGCGCGCTCTTCCGGATTGTCCGGCAGATAGATGCGCTCAAAGATGGAGTACTGCAGCGGATCGGTATCCTGAAATTCATCCACTAAGGCAATTTCATAGCGCCGGCGCAGCAGGTGCGAGAGCTGATCGCCGCGGCCCCTGCCCTGATGGAGCGCCTGATCAAGGCGCAGCAGCACGTCATCGTATGACATCTGGGCGCGCTCAGCCTTAAGCCTGGTAAAGCGCTCGTCAACGAGGAGCGCAAGGACGGTGCGGAACTCCACTGCCAGCTGCCGGCGCTCGGCCGCCGCCTCCAGCACCTGCAGGGCAATGGCGCGCACTCTGCGCTCAAAAGCGGCAAAGTCATCGGCGTGCAGCATCTTAGGCACGGTGCTTTTAGCGCGGCTGACCATGCTGGCAGTATTGGCCGCCTCCGCCTTTACTTTGGCAAAGATCTCAAAGCTCAACAGCTCAGGCTCCGTCTGTAAAAAATTCTGCACCGTCATGACCAGGGCCCTGCTGTCCTTGAGCAGCGCGGCCTGCCCGCCGCCCTTAAGGGCCGTCAGCTCACAGTCAGATCCGGCGGCCAGCGCATTGAGCGCGGTCTGCTCATCGGGAGTGAGGCTCTGCAGCGCCCCGTTTTGGATCTGAGACAAAGCCTGCGCCCCCTGCGCCAGCTTTTCCCGCAGCTCCTCCCGCAGGGCTTTGCATAAGGTCTTGGCCGTAAGTCTGCTTCTGTCGATGAACTTAGTATTGTTTTTTAACATAAAGTTCAGCACGCTGCCCCTGCGCCGCCTTGAGAGCTTAACCGCGTGCAGACTCTTCAGCACCGGAAGCAGATCCTCCGGGGATTGAATATTGACGCTCGCCAGCAGCTCCAGTTCGCGCGCCAATTCTTCTTCATGGCGCCCATAGAAGCACTCGCGCCAGATCTGCAGCGCCGCCTCCTGCTGCAGTTCGCACAGCTCTCCGGCCAATTCAGTTTCAAAGGCCTCGCCGGCTTCAAAAGCGTAGATATGATTTAAAGCGCTGTGGCAGAAAGCGTGAATAGTGCAGATCGGAGCCTTATCAATATCGCGCTCAGCGCGGGTCAGCAGCCGCACATAATCCCCTAAGGTGATGGGAGCAGGGGCGTCTGGAGCGGACTGGGCGCCTTCCGGGGCGGCCAGCGCGGCAGCCGAGGCCACACAGCTTTGCCTTAAGATCGCAGCTAAAGAGCGCATAGCGGGATCAGCTCCGGCCGGCAGCTCTTCGGGGTGCTCGCTGCACTCCTGCAGATACAGGCGGGCATCGCGGATCTTCTCGCGGATGCGGGCCTTTAAATCGGCCGCCGCCGCGTTGGTGAAGGTCACTACCAGAATTTTATCAAGGCTCAAAGCATGCGGCAGATTTCCGCTCAGTCCGGCGTTAAGCAGCAGACGCAGCATCAAATAGGTGATGGTATAAGTTTTGCCGGTACCGGCGGAGGCTTCAATCAGGGCCGATTTATTTAAATCAAAGCGCAGCAGATCAAGCCGCTGTCCGGCTGCAGCCGGCAGATCAGCGGCATTGTCATCAGGAGCTGCGCTGCCGCCTGACGCCGCCCGCTCATTTTCCTTAGCTGCCAGGGAAAAAAGATCAGGCTGCATGTACTCTCCGGCCGCTGCAGCTTCCGAGGTTTTCCTTTTTCTGCCGGTCATTTATGCCTCCTCCACGTACGCCAGGATCCAACGCTGATAAAACTCACAGATGCGGGCGCACAGCTCAGTTAATTTCGGATCCGCCGCGATATCCGCCGCGCTGCCGAAGAGGAAATTGAGCTCTGCGCTGTCCCACTGCCCTAAGTCCGGCGCCGTTAAAGCCCGCTCAGCCTCGCGCTGCTCCGGCTTTAACTTCTGATAGGCCTTTAAGATGTCCGCAGAGCACGGCAGCGGCCGGCACAGGCCGGTCAAATAAAGCTCCAGCAGCTCGTTTAAAGCTCTTTCGCAGGATTCTCTATCAGGCAGCGGATTTAAGCGCCGCTTTTGCCCGGCGCTGTCGATGATGACGCAGGCCGAGCGCTGTCCGCTCGCCAAATAATATCCCAGAGTAAGCCCAAAGGCGCTGATCAGAGCCTTAGGTCCGATTTCAGCCGCTCCGCCTTTGAATACGCTGTAGTAATAAGGCAGCGCCAGGACGCACTCGCTCGCTCCCATCCCCGGCTCCGGAGCCCGATACGGGATCTCCCCGTGCAGGAGCAGAGTGCAGGAGTGCATCTCAGGCAGCTCGCCGCAGCAGCCTTCAGGCAGAGGGAGCGTGCGCTCGACCCCGGCTATCTGCAGAGTCTGCAGCTGCGCCAAAGAGCTCACCCCCAAGGTATCTTCCAAACTCCGGCGCATCGCGCTTTCAGCTGCCAGGGCCTTAGCGCGGTTGATGCTGCCGAACACCCCGTAAGGCTGGCGGCCTGCCGCGACTTCCGCCGCCACGATCTGCTCCTCGTCCGCGGCCGGGGCGGTCAGCAGCTGTGAAGTCAGGCCGCTGTTGGCAAAGGCATTGCGGGTAAAGTCCTCATCGGGGGACAAATCACTGTCAGACAGAGAGTTTAAATAAATCTGCATCCGGCGCTCTAAGAAATATTTGGCCGGATGCTGCAGCAGCTGCACTAAATCCTGCAGGCTCACCTGCTCCTTCGGGTGCAGAGTCAGCCCCCAGTCATCTAAAGCGCCTAAGCAGAGCCGCTCCTGCCCCAGCTTCCCCGCTGCTTCCGCAGCCGCCTGCACTAAGGAAGAGGCATCAAAGGACGGCAGCTGCACGCTGTGCCCGGGCTCCTTTCTTAATTTAAAGTTATCCGGGTGATAGGCGGTCAAATGCTCTTTGACCACCAGGCGCTGCAGCATTTCCTCCAGACTGCCGGTGCCGCTGTCACCGGCCTTAAAGCAGGCAGATAGATAATCATAAAGTTCAGTCAGCACCACCGCAGGGGTGAGCTGCTGCTGCGAGACCGGACTTTCCCCTACGTAGGAGAAGTAAATGCTTTCGCGCGCTGAGATTAAGGCATCAAGGAACAAAAAGCGATCATCGAGGGCGCGCGAGCGATCGCCGCGCCGATAGAGCGCGGGCAGGGACAGTAAATTAAAGCCCGGCATGCGCTCGCGGCGCGGGAAATCGCCGTCATTGAGACCCAAAATGAAAATATGTCTGAAAGGCACGGCGCGCATCGGCACCAGGGAGCAGAAATTAACCTTGCCGCGCAGAAAGGGCTGGAAGGAGCGCTCAGCTGACAGCTGCCCTGACAGCAGCGCATGGAAAACAGGCAGGGTGATCTCAGGGGGCAGGCGCAGATCGCGGCAGATCTGCTGCATCTCATCTACGGCAGTCAGGATCTCCTCGCGCTCTGAGGCAGTATCGCTGTCAAAAGTGAAGAAGGCCTCTAAAATATAGCGCTCTAAAGCCTCGCGCCACTGCCCGGGGGAGAGCTGCAGGTGCGGGGTAAAGATTTCCCGCAGCTCACGCAGCCGCCCCACAAAGGCGGCCAAATGGCCGAGGATCTGCGCATCATCGCCTTCAATCTCGGCGTATGCGCCGCTTTCCGGCAGGGGACCTGCCATGGTGCCCAGGATCATGCGATCCAGCCCGCGCTCAAAGGTGCCGGGCAGCGCGATCTCCGCCTCCTCCTTAGTGTCATCATCATCAAGGCCCCAGTAGACGGCGCTGCCCGACAGCCATTTCTCCAGCACGCGCACATCATCAGGCGTCAGCCCGAAGCGCCGGCCCACAGGCTCAATGGACAGCAGATCCGTCACCAACACTGAGGTGATGCGCTCCGAGCTGATGTTTAAAAGCCGCAGCGCGGCATCGGCGGCCGGACTGTCCTCGCTTTGAGTGCGATCGCAGATGGCGTATGGCAGATAATTGGGATCGCCCGGGCGCGCTGCCCCAAAGACTGCGGTAATGTACGGCGCGTAGTCATTGATGGTCGGCACCATCACCACCACCTCCCGAGGCGACAGATGGCCGCCCTGATCGGCCGCCTCCTTAAAGCGCCGCAGCAGCGCATCGCGCACGCATTCAATTTCCCGCAGCTTGGTGTGACAGCAGTGAATTTCTATTGAACTGTCATCCGGGGCGATGACGCCGCGCGCGCCGGTCGGCTGCTCTAAGGTCAGCAGCTGATGCTGCAGACTGTGCAGCAGCGTGTCCGTCCCCGGATCGGTAAACAAATCAGTAAACTGCGGCATCGGCTCTAAAGCGCACAGCAACGACAGATTATCCATGCCCTGCCGGCCCAGTCCCAGCAGCAGCGCATTGCCCTCAATCAGCTCAGCCTCCACGGCCCCGCCGGCTCCAGCGGCTTCTGAGGCGGAAAAAGCAGGAGCGGCAGCCGGCGTTTCCTTATAGTTTTCAGGCTTTAAATAGGACAGATCAGCGCCGTCCGCGCTGACCTTCCCATGATCAGAGGCTGGAGCGCTGCTGATGCCTGCAGTTCCCGGCGGGAACAGCTCCGGGGAGATCAAAGCGCGCGCCTGCTTGAAGCGCTTGAAAAAGGCGGCAAAGCTCGAGGTCAGATCGCCCCAGTACTGCATGCAGGGATTGAGCAGCAGCAGGATCACCGCACAGCGCTTGGACAAGGCCTGCAGAAAATTGATCACCTGCGGCGGCAAGGCCGAAACGCCGAAGATGAACACTTTGTCAGGCAGAGCGGCAAAGCGCTCAGGCGGCTGCGTCTCGTCCGCCAGCAGTTCCGTCAGCCGGCGCATCACGCCGGCGCGATCTAAATACAGCAGCGGATCAGCACTCTCCGGGATCACCTGCGCGTCCTCGCGGTCATCACTTTTGGGCGCCAAATTGCTGCGCAGCAGCCGCCACAGATGCATCTGCCAGACGTTGGCAGCCAGCGCCTGTCCTGCCGCCTGATCATGTCCGCTGCGGCGCACCGCCTCCGCAATAAAGGCCTTGATGCGCCCGGGAGCTTCAGGATCCCGGGCAAAGAGTTCAAAGTCCTCCTCCTGCCACTGGTTCCACTGCTCCACCCAGTCGGGGCGGTACATCTGATACTGATCCAGAGTGTCGGCAAGCTTGGCGGCTAACAGGAAGGCCTTATCATGCGCGGCGTCGTTTTCCAAGTACTGACGCATTTTGACAAAGTAATCGGGCTGCCCTTCCTCAGGCTCCTCGCCCCACACCGGCTTTAAACCCAGGATGTTTAAAGTCAGAAACATGCGCGAGAACAGATTGCGCGCATCGGCGCCGGGATGCAGCCTGCGGTGGATGCGGAAAATCAGCTGCCAGATCTGCATGTAGTCGCACTGCGCGCAGATGCCGTTTAATTTGGCTGCCACCTGGGTCAAATAAGTCTGCATGCCCTTATTCATCACCACTATCTGCTCGCACTCCATTAAGCGGCGCGGCGGATGCGTGCGCATTAAATAGGCGGCGCTGACGGCCAATTTATCTAAGTCATTGGAATTGCAGACGTAAAATCCCGGTGAGATTGCCATGCTGAACTTCCTTCTGCTTCGCTGTTTGCTCTCAACTAACTATACCTGAAAAGATCTCATAACCCGGAAAGTTGGCTGAAAAGATCCGGCAAAGCGGAAGAGCTGGGGGTGGAAGAAGTCGCCTGCCCTGCGCCTCAAGCCTAAACCTGCCGCGCTTCACAGTTTGTGCATCCAGACTAAAGCTGAAACTTGCATAGCTTATCCTCCGGACTTATCCTGAAATAACACACGTCTTACCAAGTTATTTGAAGCTGCTGTCTGGAAGGCAGACTCAGCTGCATCCCGATTTTACCCTTTACTGCGCAGACCGGGAGCTGCGTGCAGCGCAGACGCGCGCTAAGGAGTGTCCTACGATGGGCTTTAAATCTGATTTAAAGCGCAGTACCCGCCCTGCGTCTCCCGGCGCGGGCTCTCCGCGTCCGCCGCCTGACAACGATGACCTTTTTACCTTAGAGGCCCTGTCTGAACATTACGACCGCCAGCGCGCTGCTGCCGCTGCAGAGGCTTCAGCTCCTGCTGCAGCCGCCAGGCGGCGCATAAAGCCGCTGGATCCGGCGCAGGCGGCCACAGCCGGGGCGCAGCACTGCGCGCAGGACGATGCTGCAGCGCCTGCACTTGAAAGTACAGGAACTGCGTTAGGCGGCGGACCTTTTGGGCCGGCCCCGCGCTCTGCAGCGATCACAGCCAACCGTCCTTTTTCCTTAGTACAGGATCCGCTGGACAACTGCCGGCTCTTTACCGACTTGCCGCCGATCAACCCCTCCCATGCCTACGTGGTAGACGAGGCGGGGTGTCTGTCCTTTTACCTCAGCTCAACTTTTGAGATCCTTGCCGCCTGCGCTCCTTTACTGATAAAGCTCAGGCTGCAGATGAGCCTCAGCCTGCCCGAGTTCAATCAAAACTTCATGCCGGTGCTCAAAAGACTGGCAGAAGAATGCTCCGTGCTTCCGGCATCAGCCGGCTATCACGATTTTAAAAGCACAGGCCTGCTGCAGCACAGCCTCTTTACCGCCGTCGATGCGGCCTATCTCTGCGCCCGCCCGCAGTACCGCAAGTCCCTGCCGCCAGGGTTTGATGACAAAATGATCCTGCACTGCGCGGTGCTCGAGGCCCTGCTCCATGATTTAGGCAAGATCTGCTCCGATGTGGAAATCTACAGTGACAGCGGAACGCGCTTCGATCCGCGCGTCAGCTCCGTTGCCTGCTTTGCTGAAAGCACCCGCACCAGCTGCCTGCATCTGCTGTTTGTCCCCGGGCGCGGCAGGGCCCACAGGGAAGACAGCGCTGAGCTCACGGCCGTCCGCCAGCGCATCTTAGACGGCATTGAGCTTCCGGATCTGCCTGACCTAAACGCCTTTACCCGCCGCGTGGTCTATCATGCCGACAAGGCCGCGGTGCAGAGCGCGCGGCAGCGGGGCCGCCATGCCCTTTATGCTCCCGACTTTATCACGGGCGAGCTGTGCTCAGCCCTGCGCCGGCGCGGCTTTTGCGGTCGCGATCTTAAAAGCGGCATTGTGATGACTCAGAACGGGCTGTTCTTAGCCTCGTGGTCGCCCCTGCTGCAGGAACTCTCGCGGCGCTATGCCGCTGTCTTTGAGCTCATTGACTGCGATCCCGTCAAGGATGCCAGCACGCGCTTTTTAACCGCGCTGCGCTCCATGCCCCTGGCTGTCACCCCGCTGCTCTTTCGCCTGCGCTTGTGGCTGAAGTTCTTCCTGCGCAGTCCCGATCCTGAAAGGCCTTACTTTAAAGCGGTCTTTATGCAGGGCGTGCTGATCGCTCTGCCCCAGGAGCTTGCCGCCGACTACCCCATTACGGAGGCGCTGATCCTGGGGCAGGAGCCCGGGGAGATCGCCCCTCTGCTCACCGCCTGGAATCAGCGCCGAAAGCTGCAGCCCAAGCCGCCGGCTGATCACCGCGCCGGGGCCTTAGGCATGGTGATAGTGCCGCAGGAGGCCTACTGCACCGGGGCCGATCCGCTGCCGTGGATGCGGCAGGCAGGACAGCAGCGCTTTCCTCTGCCCTTTGAAGCCGTCGGCTTAGACTTTGTGCCGCGCCGACAGCCAGCCAATCCCCTGCCGGAAGGAGAAGCTGCCGGCAGTAGGAAAAGCTTAAAGGCAAAAGCCGGGGAGGTGAGCCATGCGCTGTGCTGACGCCTGCGCTGCTGAAGATTTCAGCGCCATGTGGAGTGAACTGCTGACGGAGTACTGGCCGCAGGAGAACCTGCTGCGCCCGGCAGGACAGCTTTGTGAGACAAGACGGCCGCAGCTGCGCCTTGAGATCTTAGAGCCCGCCAACGAAGATTTCTTAGAGGCCGAGCCTGCAGCGGCTGCGGCAGAAGCTGATGCTGTCTGCGCCGCTGCAGCCTTAGGCTCTCTGCCAGGACCAGAAAAACCCCAGACAGAACGATCCCAAGGATCTGCAGCCGAAAATGAAGACGCTGACGCTTTAGATCTCCACCCTCCCTGACTGCCTTTCTGTGCAGCATCAGTCCGCTCAGCACGGCGCAGCAGCTTTAAACGCTGACTGCGCATGTACGTGCTGATGGGTATGACGAAAATCTAAAAAATCAAAATATTTAAATCTTAAGGCGGCGCTGCTGCGCCGCGCTCCTGCAGGGTACGCCTGCCCTGCCCGATGCTGCCTGACTGCACCGGACAGAGATCTGCCGCCCCTGCAGGATGGAGACAGTCAACATGACAGCGAAAACTCAAAAAAATCTATGGCAGCGCTGGGCCGGCCTGCCGGCAGCCGAGCGCTCTGACCCCCGCATACTGCGCTTTGTGCGCCGCGACGGCCTGTGCGCTCTGCTCACTTTAGCGGCCGCAGTCTGCTTTAACGCTCAGGCCCTCTATCTCATTGCCCTCCTGGAGCTTATGCTGGTGCTGCCTCTGTGGCGGCATGCGCTCAAGATCTGCGCGGAAAAAGACTACTTCAGGCATCAGCAGCGCATCACTAAGCTCACGGTCGCGCAGCTGCTTTCCGCCTTTGTACCGGGACAGCAGACCCGGACGGACGATCTGCGCCGCCCGGCTTTTTGGCAGACCCAAGGGGCTGAGCTGCTGCACTGCCTCAGCAGCAAAGTCTACCTGGGGCGCGGCTTTATCTGGGGCCAGTGCGAGCTTAATGCCTTCATGCAGCTCTTTTTGACTAAGGAGCCCAACAGTCTGATGCAGTATCCGCCGGGACTGGTGATCCACTCCCTGGGCAGAGAGCGCGAGGAAGATCTCTTTCTGCCCTCTGACGTCCTGACCGGACACACCTTAATTTACGGCACCACCGGATCCGGCAAAAGCACCCTGCTGACCTTAATCATCCTGCAGGCGTTGTGGCGGCGCGAGGCCGTGATCATCTTAGATCCCAAATCTGACGGTGCCCTGATGAACACGGTCTATGATGCCGCGCAGCTCTTAGGCCGCGGCGAGGAGCTGCACTTTTTAGATGTGGGAGGCACGGTTAAATCAACCCGCCTCAATCCTTTAAGCGGCTTTCAGCGCACCACGGAAATTGCCGACCGCCTGACCGCCTCGATGTCCGACACCGGCTCGGCCATGACCTTTAAAGGCTATGCGCAGCTGGCCGTCAGCGCTGCTGCCGCCCTGCTGCAGCTTTCAGGGCAGTCCGTCACCATCGCCGCCATCAAGGAGATCACTGCCCAGCATCAGCGCTTTATATCAGGCCTTGATGATTATTTAAAAGAGCTGCTCAAACAGCTGCACCACCCTGATGCCGACGCCTTTTACCGCAAAATTCGCGGCAATCTCACCCCCGATGAGGCTGCAGGCCTTGATGCGGCGCTCAATCATCCGGAGTCCTCTGCAGGAGCTGCCGCTTCTGCGCCCGCCCCTACCGATCCTGCCGCCCCCAAACAGCGGCGCACGGTCAAAAAGCTGCAGCCGGATCTGCTGCAGAAGTTCTATCAGTGGCTGACTAAAAAGGGCCTCATCATCCCCGATCAGCGCTTCTACACCGTACTCGATATCTGCCGCATGAACGCTGAATACTATGCCAAGGTCACCGCCGCCCTGCAGCCGCGCCTTACGCTGCTTTCCAACACTGATCTGGCCGCGCTGCTCTCTGACAGCGCCCGCAGCATCACTGTGCGCGAAATCGTGGAGCAGCAGGGGATCCTGTACGCCGCCTTAAACGCCTTAGGGGACAGTCAATTGTGCGCAGAGCTGGGCAAGCTCATCATGGCCGATCTGCGCGCTGCGGCCGGCACCATCAATGCGCGCAATGTCATGCCCTTAAAATACAAGCAGGCCGGCATGGCAGTCGATCCGGCAGCCCTGCGCCGCCCGCCCGCGCGGGTCAATATCATCATCGATGAGGCCTCTGAGATCATCGATCAGAGCACCGTGCAGATCTTAAACAAGGGCCGCAGCTGCGGCATGGCCGTAACCTTAGCGACGCAGAGCTATGCTGATCTTGCCGCCAGATTAGGTCATGACGGCGCGCAGCAGACGGCAGCCAACTGCAATACCTTAATCTCCCTGCGCATCTTTGATCAGGACAGCGCTGCGGCGGTGGCCGGCTCCATTATGCAGGTGCCGATTGAGGAACCCGGCTACGGCATCAGCTTCGGCGAAGTCGATCCCGGCACCGTCAGCTACGGCGGCGGCAAAAACGTCCATCTGCCCGCTGTGCCCTTAGTGACCCCGGCGCTGCTGGCTGCCCTGCCGGACTTTGAGTACGTAGCCCGCTTAGGCGACGGCCGCATTGTGCAGGGCAAAGTTCCGATCATTGAACTGCCTGCAGCTGACGCCTGCAGGCAGTCTGAACCAGCGCCCGCACCACAGACGGAACCGGCACCAGGGCAGGAGCAGAGCAGGGGAAGTGAACTTCACAAAGAGCTCGATCCCCGCAGTCTCACTGCAGCCCTCCTGCGAGATGAAGAGCCGGAATGGAACTGGGATGCTTCGGCAGCCTCAGGATCCGGTTCAGCCGCTCAGGCCTTAGACGGCAGCGGCGATGAGCAGCTGCTCTGGGGACGGACAGCAAAGCCGGCGGCGCATCCGGCTGCAGCTCCCAGCCCGGCGGCTGCGCCCAGCGCTCATGCAGATGACGTCTTTGACTGGCTGGACATGCTGGAGCAGGAAGAGGATCCGGTTCCCAAGCCCTCGGAGGGGGCCAAGCCCCTGCGCAGACGCACCGGCATCGCCAAAAGTGCAAAAGCGGCCGCGTCCTGCCGCACGGCCGTCAAATCCAGGCGTTCCGCTGCGAAAACAGCGGCCAAACCTGCCGCCAATGATCCTCTGCCCGTCAATCAGGAAGCAGCCCCGGCGAGGGCTGCAGGGAGCCGTTCATGAACGTAAACTTCTCCATCGGCCGCATGCTCTTTTTCATCGCTGCGGCGGTCATCCTCTCCGGGCTCACTTTAGCCGTTCACGGCTTAACTGAGCTCACTATGCACGATCTCTACAGGGCCGTCTGGGCGCAGTTTCAAAGCGCTGCACAGTGGACCTATCTTTCCCCGGAGCTTATCCTGCAGCTTTCCAATCTGATCTTTACCTGCACCGGCGCCGGCGCGCCTATTCATCCGCATATGTCCGGCGATGCCTGCGATCTGGCCTTATACAGCGCCGTGGGACAAAGTCTGGTGACCGGCTTGAGCCTGCTGCCCTTTTTAATCCTGCTGCTGTGGTGCAGCGGAACAGCCGCATCCATCATCCGCCGGCAGCTGGCCTTTAAGCTCAGCACGCCCATAACGCTCATCACCGCCATGTACTGGCTGCGCAATACGGCATTTTTAATGCTGGCAGCCGGCAGCATGACGCAGTTTGCCTGCTCCCCGGGGATTGCGGTCTGCGGCATGGTGTTCCTGAGCGTCTCTCTGGGCTTTATCTTCAGCTTAAGAAAAACCGCGCCTTAAAACAGATGATGAAGAAAACACGTCAGTCCACGTCCAATGGGCCGGGCAGGCCAAAGAAAAGGAGGTAATGCTGAAAAAGTCGGGGGCAGCTGGATTTTAAGCCCCCAGAAATGCGGCAGGCCCGCCGAAGCGGGCCTGCGCGCTGCTTACTTGAAGCTTAAATTACTTCTTGTAGCGGCGGGCTAAATTGTCTAAACGCTCGTTAGCGCGGGCAGCGTCAGACTTAACGAAAGCAACATCGTTAGCTAACTTGGACTGCTGAGCCTTTAAAGCGTCAACGTCGGCGGCGATAGCGTCAACCTTGGTGTTGAGCTGATCTAAAGAAGAAGAAGAGCAGCCTGCTAAAACGGTGGCGCCTAAAGCGGCAACGCCTAAAAATGCCTGATACTTATTCATGAGTATTCTCCAAAATACTGTTTAAACAGAACAACAACGACTTTCTCTCGGTCGCCGTTCCGTGCATTTTAATACAAATTTTAAGGACCAAACAAAATATTTAAGCCAGATGCGAACAACTTCACCACCGCAGTGCAGGGCAGGGTAAAAACAGCAGGGGTTAAGGACCGTTAGTTTGAGCATTATTTGCAGAATGAGCGGCAGGGACGATAGTGAAAAACCTTGAGCGCATCAGGTTCCGGCAGATCTGGTGCACCCCGCGCCGCCAAAAGTGATCCGCCTTACGGCGCGCCGGGCTTTCAGGTACAATAACTAAAAAGGCAAACTTACGGCCTGAGCACCCTTAATATCCCAAAAGGGTCGGATTTTTTAACTGACCGCAGCCGTTTTTTCCGCTGCGGCTTTACTGCATTTATAGAGGTAGCAAATTATGTGCGGCATCGTCGGAGCCATTGCCAAGCGTCCTTTAGCTGAGATCCTGCTTACTGGTCTGTCTGCCCTTGAATACCGCGGCTATGATTCTGCCGGCGTCTGCTTTATTCGCAACGGCAAATTGGAGCTGGTTAAAGTCGCCGGCAAGGTACAGGCCTTAAAAGATGAAGTTAAGGCGCAGGGGGCTGACGGCTATACCGGCATCGCTCATACCCGCTGGGCAACCCACGGCAAGCCTACCGTGACCAATGCCCACCCGCACACCGCCGGCACCTTGGCCTTAGTCCACAACGGCATTATTGAAAACTACCGCGAGCTTAAAGCGCAGCTGTCAGCTCACGGCTTAGAGTTCTATTCTGATACCGACACTGAAGTCTTGGTCAAGCTGATTTACTTTATTAAAGAAGATCAAAAGCTGCCGCTCTTTGAGGCCATGCGCGCAGCTTTAACTCAGGTCAGGGGCGCCTACGCCATTGCGCTGATTGACAGCACTGATCCGGATCATCTGTATTTGGCCAAGAAGGGCGGCCCCTTAGTCATCGGCCTCGGCATCGGCGAGAATTTCGCCGCCTCCGATGTGCTCGCTCTGCTGCCGGTGACCTCCCGCTTTATTTACCTGGAGGACGGGGATGCAGCCATGCTCACCCGCGATGACATCACCATCGTCGATGAGAGCGGACATCAGGTCGAGCGTCCCTGCACCCATGTGGACGTCAGCGCCGAAGCCGTCTCTAAAGGTCCCTACAAGCACTTTATGCAGAAGGAGATCTTCGAGCAGCCGGAGGCCTTAGCCAACACCCTGCTCGGCCGCTTAAGCGAGGACAATATTTCCCCGGAGGCGATAGACAACTTCAACCCTGAGCTCTTTGCCTCCATCAAGCATGTGGAAATCGCCGCCTGCGGCACTTCCTATCATGCAGGCTTAGTGGGCAAATACTATTTAGAGCAGTACGCCGGCATTTCCGCCTCCGTCACCATTGCCTCAGAATACCGCTATAAAAAGACTATTGTCCCGGAGCACTCGCTCTTTATTACCCTGTCGCAGTCAGGTGAAACCGCCGATACGCTGGCGGCTTTGAATTTGGCTAAAATTCAGGGCTATGCCGCCTCATTGTGCATCTGCAACGCCCCTAACTCCTCCTTAGTGCGCAGCTCGGACATGGTTCTGCTGACCCGCGCCGGCGCGGAGATCGGCGTAGCCTCCACCAAGGCCTTCACTACGCAGCTGATGGCACTCTTTATCTTAACCTTAGGTCTGGCCCGCGCCGGCGGCGCTATGACCGCCGCCGACGGCCGGCGCTTTGCCGATGCGCTGCGCCGCGCCCCCGATGAAGCCCGCGCCGAACTCAAGCACGATGCGGATATTCAGCGTCTGGCTCAGAATTTTGCCGGTCTGGAACACAGCCTGTTCTTAGGGCGCGGGGTGATGTATCCCATCGCCCTGGAAGGCGCACTCAAGCTCAAGGAGATCTCCTATATCCACGCCGAAGGCTATGCCTCCGGCGAGCTCAAGCATGGGCCTATCGCCTTAATTGACGCCAAGATGCCGGTCATCGTGGTCGCACCGCAGGATGATCTGCTCTCCAAGCTGCTCTCCAATATTGAAGAGGTCAGAGCCCGCGGCGGCAGGCTGTACATCTTTGCCGGTGCTGACGTGAACTTAAGCTCCCTGAAAAATAAGGAGCAGTGCACGGTGCTCTATGTAGAAAATCGCGAGCCGGTCTTAGGCCCCCTGACCTTTACTATTCCGCTGCAGCTGCTGGCCTATCACGTTGCCATCATCAACGGCACTGACGTCGATCAGCCGCGCAATCTGGCCAAGTCGGTCACGGTGGAATAAGTCTTCACCTGCAGGCAGCAGTCCATTTGAACTGCTGCCTGCAATAAGCCTGCCGCAGTTTCTGCGGGGATCCCCGGCGGCAGGAAAAAGGCGCCCTCTTCCCGGTGCGCCTCTCTTCTCATGCGCCGCGCCATGGCTGGACTGCCGTTTGGCTCAGGACGCAGATCTTGCTATAATACCTAGGTTTTTTAACGAAGATCAAAGTATTCGCTCCAGAGCTTAATGCTCTGAGCCGGCTCTTAACTTCACGGTTGAAATTAGGTGTAAGGAGTATTACGACCGGCTGAAGCTGCAGTCTCAGTCTGGAACCGCACCGCCATGCAAGCATCTCAGTACCATGTCAGCGCCGCAGAAAAAGCCGCATACTGTCTTGGAGGGATCGGTAAAGATCTGATTTACTGGCAGATCACCATCTTCTTCATGCTGTATCTGAGCGTCAGCGGCAGATGCAGTCTGTTCTTTGTGCTGACTTTATTCACCTCAGCGCGGCTGTTTGGCGCGCTGACCGATCCCTTAATGGGCTATATCGCCGATATAACCCGCTCCTCATGGGGCAAGTTCAAGCCGTGGATTGCCGCCGGCACCGTTCTGACCGCCCTCAGCACCCTCGCGCTGTTCTATGATCCCGGACTTTCCGCTTCCGGCTTTAAAATTTACATCAGCATCGTCTTTGTGCTGTGGACGGTCAGCTACACCACCCTGGATATTCCCTACTGGGCCCTGATCCCCACCTTCGGCTCGCAGCCGCAGGTGCGCGAGCAGATGTCAGTCCTGGCCCGTCTGGGTACCCTGCTGGGCGGGCAGATCATTATCGCCGCCGGCACTTATCTGCTGCAGGAGCAGGCATCCGGCGCCGCGCAGGCGCTGTGGAAACTCACCTTAACGGCCGTCGGACTCTTTATCCTCACACAGCTCATTATGCTGGCAAAGGTCAAAGATCGCTCACTGAGCTATCCCGGACGCCGGCTGAAATTTACCTGCATTTTTAAGGTCATTGTGCACAATGACGAGCTTCTCATCATTCTGGCCGTTACCCTGCTGCAGCAGATCGCTTGGGGACTCACCAGCACCTCGCTGTATTCGTACCTGAACGAAACGCGCGCGCCCATGCTCTCTTACGAGCACATTATCCTGATCGGCGTCCTGGCTCAGGTGCTGGCGCTGCTGTGCTTTATCCCCTTAATTAAGGCTGTCGGCCGCCGCCGGCTCTTTATCGGCGCAGGCTGCTGCATGCTTTTGGGTACCGCAGTGCTCAGTCTCATCAGCTTTACCGTCCCTCATCAGCTGGCATTAACTTCCGCCTATGCCCTTTTCTGTACCGGACTGGCGCTGTGCACCGCGCTCACCACGGTGATGCAGGCTGACAGCGTAGATTACGGCGAATTTAAAACCGGCATCCGCACTGAGGGTCTGCTCTTTGCTGCACAGACCATGAGCGCTAAATTGGGCCTGGTCGCTGCCTATTTGGCCGCCGGCTTTACCTCCGTGCTCTGGGTGCTGCTGCCCCCGGAACTGCGTCAAAGCGCTGCCCCGCAGGTGAGTTTCCGTCTGCTGCTGCTTCTGGCCTCCGCCCTCATCGTGCTGATGCTCTTTTTGTATGTCGGCAGCTACCGCCTCCACGGCGTGTTCTTTAAAAACATGCTGACCACCCTGGAGCAGATCCGTGAAACCTATTTAACCCCGGCGGGGCAAGCATCTGTAAAGGATGTTAAGTCCGCCGCATCTTCTCCAGATCAACATGATTCAGCCGCTGAGGTTCCGACAGCTGCAGCTGAACCTCTAAACAGGGAGGAACGGCGTGACGCCGCAGCTGATGCGGATCCCATGACTGCAGCCGATCCGCTCCCGGCTGTATTGAATTTAGCCGCGCATTACGAAGCTCAGCAGGCAGGGGCCGCTCATCTAAGTGCTGCGCAGGAAATTGCCTTTAATGCCGCCAATCTCTCTGAGGCCATCACTAAGGCCGCAAGGCAGGCTGCCGCCGGTATCCTGGATGAGGAAAGCGCCCAGCGCACCCAACTGCGCTCGGATGAGGTATTAAGTCCTGCAGCAGCCGTCCGCGCGCCGGCACCGTTTAAAGAGCAGGATTACGATCGCTCCTACGGCTTTACCCCGCTCAAAGCGCATCCAGGTACGGGGATCTTAGTGCGCTACGCCTTAGATAAGAGCTGCATCATCCGCATGGAGCATCAAGCTGACGATGATCTGAATTTAAGCACGGTAGTCAAAGAGCTGGCGCAGCGCCTGGAGCGTCTGCGCAGCATTACCGCCTACGAAGATCTCAGTGCAGCGGTACTCAAAAAGCATGCGCTGTCCTCCTGCGCCATTGCTGAGGGCATTGCTGTGGCCCACGCCCGCGGAGATTTTGCCCTGCGCCCCTGCATGGGACTGGCCGTCTTAGATCATCCCTTAAAGGAATTAGTCTGCCCGGACGGCACGGTCTGCGATCTGATATTTTTAATTGCCACCCCGGATGACGGCTTCTCGCACCTGACCTTATTGGGACGCTTGTCCTTAATGCTCAATGAGCCGGGCTTTGCGGATAAGCTGCGCCGCTCCGGCAGCCGCCATGAGATCTACGATCGCCTGCTGCAGTGCTCGCAGCGCTTAACGCGCAGCATGATCACGGACTGAATTATGAAGCTGAGCATCAAAACAATCTTTATCAAGTTAAAAGCGCTGCGCCCTGCCCGGCAGCGAGCGCTAATCGGACTTGCAGCCGCCGCTCTTTTGAGCAGCTCCGCACCGGCCCTGGCTTTCTTTGACCTGTTTAAAAGCAGTGAGCCCGCACCTGCAGAAAAGCCCCTGACCGTCTGCTCCGTCCCGCAGTACTACGAATTTCTCACAGCCCTGCAGCAGGTCAAAGCGCAGTCCGGCATTAAGTTTAATTTTGCGACCGCCACGGATCTGTACGCACAAATTGCTAATAATGCAGGCAGCTGCGATGTGCTGCTCTCAGCCTCCGAGCGCTTTCCGGTGCTGTTAATCCGCTCGCAGAAGGCAAAACCCGCCGGCATGAGCACTTTTGCCCGGGCGCCGCTGGCCCTCTACTCTGCCGATCCGCAGCTTTTTGCCGACGGCTCCTTAGAGCCTGCGCTCAAGCGGCAGTTAAAGTCGCTGGTACTGCCCAAAGCCGAACTGACGCCGGCAGGTTTTGCCGCAGCCAGCGTGGTGAAATCCCCGCGTTTTCCGACCAATTATCTAAAGCATCACCTCTATCGCGCTGAGCATGAATATCAGGCCTACGCCATGATCACCTCGGGCAATGTGCAGGCGGGCTTTGTAACGCTGCCGCTGATTGCTGAGCCTGACGGGCAAATTAACGGCTCTTACGCTCTGATCCCTGACGATCTTTATCCGCCGCTTTACTGTTATGCCTTGATCTTAAATGGAGCGCAGGAGGATAAAGCGCAGCAGTTTGTGCAGCAGCTCACCGCCGATGCGGCGGCGCAGCAGCTGCTTCAGCGCTGCGGCTTTGAGCCGCTGGAGCCTAAGCTCTAGCCGGCAGACAGCAGTCAAAGCGGCAGCCGCCGCCGTCTATCTGATAGGCAGGCTGCAGCTTATCCGTACACAGCGGAGCTGCATCGACCGGACGCTTAATGACCAGCCGCCGGGTGCAGATGCGGCTTAAACCTGCGGCGGTCTCCAAGACGTCTTCATCTTTGCCCACCAGCTGATGGAACACCTGCATTTCCTTTTTCACCAGTGCGCTTTTACGCCGCTGCGGAAACATCGGATCGTAATAGATGACCTGCGGCCGCTGATCAGTCTGCCCGGAGCACTCCAGCACTGTACCGTAAATTAAGCGCGGCAGCGGGAAGCTGTAGATCTGCGCCTCCTGCACCCGCAGCAGAGCATCGAGCAGCATAAGATATACCGCCGGGTGGCGCTCATGCATCACCACCTGCGCGCCGCGGGCGGCTAATAACAGCGCATCGCGCCCCAGCCCGGCGGAGGCATCCCACACTAAAGGACTCTCCGGCAGATGATGCAGACAGGCTTTAGCTAAAGCCTCCGCGCCCGGATGCTCAATGCGCCAGCGCAGCTGCTTTGCCGAAAGGTCAATAAAGAACGGCGGTGCATCCGGCTTCCGGAGGCGCGGCTTAAGCGCCGGATCCGCTGCAGCGCCGCTGCCTGAGCACAGCTCTGCCCTGGTGCCCATCACTAAGGTCAGTCCCTCGGCCCACAGTGCAGTTTCCACAGGACTGCCCGCAGTGAGATGCGAAAAGATGCGCTGAGCTGCCGCGCGCACCTGCGGGCGCGCCGTATCCCTCAGCAGTACTGTCCCCATGGCAGGCTTTACTGCGCCTTGAGCACTGAAGTTAAATAGGTGATGGTCTCAGCAATATCAGGTCTGACGCCCTGCCAGATCTCAAAGCTGAGGGCTGCCTGGGAGATCAGCATGCCGATGCCGTCAGCCGTCTGCTGCACCCCAGAAGCTCTGCAGTGCTCAGTAAAGATGGTAGTACCGGCTTTGGTATACATCAGATCGTATGCTGCCTGCGCTGCAGCCAAAATCTCGGGCTTCACATCAGGCAGTGTTCCCTGAATGCTGCTGGCGCTGCCGTTGATGATAAGGTCAAACTGCAGCCCGCTCTGTGCATTGAGCTCGGCAAAAGAGCGCGCCTGCACCTTGCCGGGATGCTGCTGCGCCAGCGCCTGCGCTCTGCTTAACGTGCGGTTTACCACCGTCACCGCCGCCGGCTGTTCCTGCAGCAGCGGCAGCAGTATGCCCTTGACGGCCCCGCCCGCGCCGATGATCAGCACGCGCGCCTGCTGGAGCGGAAACTGCAGCCGCTTTAAATCGAGCATCAGCCCCGGACCGTCAGTATTAAAGCCGCTCACGGTGCCGTCAGCTTCCTGTTTTAAAGTATTGACCGCCCCGGCAGCCGCTGCGGCCGCGGATAGCTTATGCGCGTAAGCGCAGGCTTCCAATTTGCAGGGCAGCGTGACATTGCAGCCCCTGCCGCCATGGGCAAAAAAGTCATCGGCCGCCGCTTTAAACGGCCCTTTAACTAAGATGCGCTCGTAGCTCAGATCGATCCTGAGCTGCTGTGCAAAATGCGCATGAATGAGCGGGGACAGCGAGTGAGCAATCGGATTGCCCAGCACGGCATAACGCAGCATATTATTGTCCTCCCTGACGGATTAACGTACCGGTTAAACCGTCATGTATTGAACTGGGGCCCGATAAGCCCTGACAGGGCAGAGTCAGAATGCCGTCCACCGCACTGCCGAACTGAGCTGTGACCTCATCGAGATCTTTTAACGGCGCCCGGCCGCTTAAATTGACCGAGGTGGAAACCAGCGGCCTGCCGCACAGCTCGATGAACTCAGAGAGCAGCGTAAAGCTGGGCACGCGCAGCGCGATGGTTGGTCTGAAGCCGGTAAGCAGCCCGGTGATTTCATTGCGGCACGGCATCACAAAGGTATGCGGGCCCGGCCATAAAGTGCGCAGCAGCTGCAGAGTGCGATCAGGCAGATCTGCAGTTTTAACTAAGGCTAAAGCCTGCTGCACGTCGGCGCAGATGGTAATTAAGCCCTTAGCGGCGCTGCGGCCTTTGATGCTTAAAATTCTTTCGACTGCAGCTTCGTTATCATAAAGACAGGAAAAGCCGTAAACGCCCTCAGTGGGGCAGATCACGACGCCCCCTGCTTTAATTAAAGCGGCAGCCTGTGCGGGCTTATCAGTCAGAACCGCCGCAGGCGCGGCGGCGGCTGCAGGATTAGGCATTGAGCTTTGCCTGCAGGGCCTGATCTTTAGCGACTACAGCCTCAGCGGCCTTTTTGCGATCAGCCTTTACTAAGGCATCGAGCTCAGGATCTGCCAGGGCCATGATTTCAGCTGCTAAATAGCCGGCATTCTTAGCACCGGCCTTGCCGATCGCCACCGTGGCTACCGGAATGCCGCCTGGCATCTGCACCGTGGAATATAAGGCATCGACGCCGCTGAGCGGACCGCCGTCGCAGGGAATGCCGATCACCGGACGCGTGGTGCGGGCAGCCACAGCGCCGGCTAAGTGAGCAGCTAAACCGGCCGCGCAGATAAATACCTGGCAGCCATCGGCTTCAGCCTTCTGCACGATGGCAGCAGCTTCATCCGGAGTGCGGTGCGCCGAAGCTACTCTTACCTGAGTTTTAATGTTAAAGCCCTGTAACACCTTGATGGTGTTTTCCACTAAGGGCAGATCAGAATCAGAGCCCATCATAATGGTGACAAAGCGCGCCATGTTTTTTTTCTCCATAAAAATGCAAGCACAGTCAAAAAACAGGGCTCTATTTTAGCGCAAAAGCGCTCGGTGCTCCTGTCAAAGCCCGGGCATCCTGGCACAGCAGGGGTTAGTAATACACCCAAAAATCGACGGTCAGCACGATAAGCCAGCTGATATTGTGCACAGCATTGCCCAAAGAGGTGAATTTGAGCTCCGGCGCCAGTACGCGCGCATCCCGGCTGTGCTTGATGACGCGAATGACGGAGGCCATCAGCGGCATCAGGCCGACTGCAATAATCGCAAACTCCCAGAACTTGTGGGAAAGGAAGCAGGCGGCAAAGGAGCAGATCACCACCACGGCAAACAGCGATACGTGATAGGCGGTAGACAGCTTAGCCCCCAGACGCGTAGCCAGCGTGCGCTTGCCGCTGATCTTATCCTGCGCGGCATCACGCATATTGTTGATATGCAGGACCATCATGGAGCCGGCCCCGATGCTGACCGCCAGCAGGAAGGCGTCCGGATAGATGTCGGCACCGCCGCCGCTGACGTTCGTGAGCATTACCTGCGGACCTAAGACCGACAGCAGGCCGAAGAAGATAAACACCGCCGCGTCCCCTAAGCCCTTATAGCCGTAGGCCACCCCCACGGTATAGAACACGGCTGCGACAATGGAGATCACGCCCGCGAAAATAAACCAGGACAAAAGCTTGAGATCATCGCCTAAGGTCATGGCCACAGCGATAAGACCGAAAAAGCAGGCGGCAAGAGTCACTACGGCCATGGCGCGGCGCAGCTGGCGGATGGAGATCGCTCCGGTCATAACGGCGCGAATGGGACCTAAGCGATCATCGCGATCGGAGCCGCGCACGGCGTCGCCGTAATCGTTGGCCAGATTGGAGAGCACCTGCAGGAGCACTGCAGTCAGAATAATCATCACGGCCGCAGTTAAGTTGTAGAGATTAAACGCGCCGTAATACATGCCCAAACCGCAGCCTACCGCCACGTTGGTGGCGCCGAGCAGTAAAGTCTGCGGTCTGGTTTCCACCAGCCAATCGCGCAGCATGAAGCCTTTCCCCTAAATTTGAAAATTGATAACCCAGATCTGTCCTGCAGGAACCTTAGGTCCCGCAGAACGATGCACATTGTAGCCCAAGGAGCGCCGGCGCGGACGCTCCCCAGCCCCGATTTTCCTGAAGACGGGAACAAAACAGGCTAAAATACAGACAAACTGTATGTCAAAGCGCGGCCGCGGAGCGGCCGCTTAAGGATCTGAATTTGTCATTAGTCGATAAAATCTGGTATGAAAAAAGCCTGAGCGCGCTGCTGCTCTCCCTGCCGCTGCGCCCGCTGAGCTGGCTCTTCGCCTTCGGCACGGCGCTGCGCCGCAGTCTGTATCAGGCCGGCGTGTTTAAAAGCACAGCGCCCTTAATTCCAGTGATCATTGTAGGCGGCTTAAGCGCCGGCGGCTCCGGCAAGACCCCTTTATGCGCAGCTTTAATTAAGGAGCTGCAGCGCCGCGGCTGCAGGCCCGGACTGCTGTCGCGCGGCTATCACGCCAAATGCCGCACTTTTCCCTTTAGAGTGACTGCCGACTGCTCGGCATCCCTGGCCGGCGATGAGCCCCTGCTTATCAAACGGCAGACCGGCGCTGAAGTGGTCATCGACCCAAAGCGTGAGCGCGGAGCTTTTTATTTAGCCGGCTTAGGCGTGGATGTCATCATATGTGATGACGGCATGCAGCATTATGCTTTAGAGCGCGATGCGGAAATAGCCGTGATCGACGGCGTGCGCATGTTCGGGAACCGCTGCCTGCTGCCGGCAGGTCCCCTGCGCGAGGGCGTCTGGCGCTTAAAGCGGGTGGACAGTGTGGTGATCAACGGAGCTGTGGCGCAGATAGGCTGCAGCACCATGGTGCTGCGCCCCCTGCCGCCGGTACCCTTAAACCCTGAAAGTCATGAGACCCTGAAGAAGGGGGCCAAGGTCATTGCCTTAGGCGGCATCGGCAACCCCGAGCGCTTTTATAAGACCTTAGAGGACTATGGTTTAGGGATCGCCGGCGTGCTGCGCACCGGTGATCACGGCAGGATTTCCCTTGCCAAATTAAAAGAGGCGGCGCAGCAGGCTCCGGTGGTGATGACCGCTAAAGATGCCATCAAGTACCAGGGTGCAGAGATCTCCAACGTCTTTGTTTTGAATGTGGAAGCGTCCCTTTCCGCCTCCTTTTATGACAACGTGCAGGAGCTGATAGAGCATGCCCGCAACAAGATCGAACTGCGCGCCCGCAGGCAAAAGCAGCTCGGTCTGCAGGCGGCCTCTGAAGCTGCCCTGCAGGCAGGTCTCAAGGATGCAGCTGCCCTCGCTTCCGCCGCATCTTCGGGGTCTCACGCTGCCGAGGATGCTGAACATAACCCTTTAACGCAAAATTCAACTGACAGCGGCAGTGCTGCCGCAGGAGCTGCAAAATGAGCCCTTATATCGTTGCAATCCCTTCCCGTCTGGCCTCCACCCGTCTGCCCAATAAGCCTCTGCGCGAGGTAGGCGGCATGCCGATGATCCGCCGCGTCTGCCTGCAGGCTTTAAAGAGCAGCGCGCAGCGCGTCATTGTCTGCGTTGATGATGATCGCACTGCCGCCTGCTTACAGGATCTCCCCGGCGTCGAGGTCTGCATGACCTCCCCGCAGGCCAAATGCGGCACCGATCGCATCGCCCAGATGATTGAAAAGATGCACCTGGATCCCGATACTGTGGTGGTCAACATTCAAGGCGATGAGCCTTTAATCAATCCGGCCCACATCAATGCTGTGGCTGAACTGTTAGTGGAAAAGCAGGCTGACATGTCCACCCTGTGCTTTGAGATTGACCGGGCCGAGGATGTCTTTGACCCCAACTGCGTCAAGGTAGTGTTCAACAATCAGGGCATGGCCATGTACTTCTCCCGCGCCCCTATTCCCTTTGAACGCGACAACTTTGCCAAAGGCTTAAACCCCTGCTTTAAGCACTACCATCACATCGGCATCTATGCCTATAAAGCCGGCACCGTGCTGAAGTTCAACGCCCTGCCCCAGGAGAACAATGAACTGGCCGAAAGCCTGGAGCAGCTGCGCATGCTGCAGCAGGGGATGAGCATTGCCGTCGGAGTCACCGCTGATCCGCCCGAGACCGGTGTCGATACCGAGGAGGATTTAGCGCGGGTCAACCGCTATATTGCAGAACATGGACTGTAAGTTCAGGAGCATCAATGTCCGACATTATTTTTAAGAGCCCGCGGCTGTATACGCGCAGGCTTACTTTAAACGATGTGCCGCTGATCAAGGAGCAGCTGCAGGATCCTGAGGTAATGTACGCCTACGAAGGCCCCTTTTCTGATCTGATGGTGAGATCATGGCTGGACAAGCAGCTGGCCCGCTACGAGGAGGACGGCTGCGGCCTCTATGCCCTGCTGACTTTAGATGATGACACCTTTGTAGGACAGTGCGGCGTGACCATGCAGGAGTATGAAGGCCTGCTCATTCATGAGGTAGGCTATCTCCTGTCAAGGCGCTTCTGGCATTTGGGCTACGCGCAGGAAGGCGCAGCCGCCGCCCGCGATTATGCCTTTGACGTGCTCCATGCTCCGCGCGTCTGCGCGCAGGTGCGCGACACCAATATGCCCTCGCGCAGGGTAGCTGAGCGCATCGGCCTGAAGATGGCAGGTGAAATGGTCAAGCACTACCGCGGCTTCACCCTGCCCCATGTGGTCTACATGCAGACTAAAGCTGAATACGAAGCCCTCAAGGCCGCAAAGGCCGGCTAATCCTTAACACATAAAAGGAACCTACATGCGCTATTCATACAATAACTTTCCGGTACAGCCGGGTCAGTACAAACTCATTGCCCTCGACATGGACGGCACGCTGTTAAAGCGCGACAAGACCATCTCCCCGCGCACAAAGGCGGTCCTGCAGCAGCTGCAGCGCAAAGGGTACAGCATCGTGATTGAAACCGGCCGCAGCCCGTCCGGCGTGCTGCGCTACGCCGACTCCATCGGCATCGATTTAACTAAGACCTACGCCGTCTGCTACAACGGCTCGGCCGTCTGCATTTTGGGCGCCGATAAAGAGCTCTCGGCCGTAACTAAGCCCGGGTACATGGTGCGCGAAATAGCAAAGCTGGCCCATCAATGCGGCGCTAAGGTGCACGGCTACACTCAGGATCGCGCTCTCTTAGTTGAAGATCACAACGTCTACTCGCAAAAGGAAATCGATCACTCCCTCTCGCCCTTTGCAGAGGCCGATTTCACCGCCCTGCCTGATGATGAGCCTTTTTATAAGGTGATCGCGGTAGGTGCAGCGCCGATCCTCGATCAGCTGCGCGCCTCGCTGCCTGCACACATTCATGAGCATTTTGCCGTGATGCGTACGGACAGCTACTTCTTAGAGTTTATTGCAGGCAAAGCCACAAAAGGCAGCGGACTTACCGAGCTGTGCCGCCTGCTGCAGATCGATCCCGCCCAAACCATCGCGATCGGCGATGCTGAAAACGATGAGGAAATGGTAAGAAGAGCAGGTCTGGGCATCGCCATGGGCAATGCTACCCCCGAGCTTAAGGAAATTGCCGACGTCGTCACCCTGTCCTGTGATGAGGACGGCTGCGCCGTGTGCTTAGAGCATCTGTTAGCTCACAGCTGAAGAGATCTTTCCTGTCTTTAAGCTTTTCATGCTCTTTTAGACTTTAATGCCTTGTGAGGCTGCTGCAGCCTCATTAACTTTTAGATAGTAGGAACTGCCTGCAGAGTGTTTAAATTCAGCCTTTTTTCCGCCGCCGACCGCGCTCGTCTGAGCACGGTGCGCGTGGACAGCCTGCCTTTAAAAACCTCCATCGCCGCCTTCTGGCATATCTTAAAGCCCTATTGGTCCTGTAAGGACAGTTTGGGCTCGTGGGTGCTGCTGGCGATCATTATCGCCCTCACCGCCGGATCCATCTTTGTAGCCGCCTCGATCAACTCCTGGTACAAAGACTTCTGGGATACCATTCAGCAGTACGATGTCGACGCCTTCGGTCATCAAATTCTGATCTTTGCAGGGCTTGCCACCATCCACGTTCTGGTATCAGTCTATAAGAGCTTCTTATGCTCGCGCCTTGCGGTCAGCTGGCGGCGCTGGCTTACCGGCAAGGTGATGAATGAGTGGCTGGAGCACAGCACCTACTACAAGCTCCAGCTTACCGACAAGCTCACTGACAACCCCGATCAGCGTATTGCCGATGATCTGAATTTATACGTTACCTCTACCATTTCACTCTTTCTAGGCACCGCCACTGATCTGGCCATGATGGTGACCTTCTCCATCGTACTGTGGGATCTCTCCGCCGCCGTGGACATGACCTTGTGGAACGGCTATGTGCTGCATCTGCCTGACGGCTATCTGTTCTATTTAGCCTTGATCTATGCCGTCCTGGGCACCGCTTTGACCTTTTGGCTGGGCAAGCCGCTGGTCAAGCTCAATTTCAGGCAGCAGCGCTATGAAGCGGATTTCCGCTTCTCCTTAATCCGCGTGCGTGAGAACGCTGAGTCCATCGCCCTCTATCAAGGCCAGGAGGATGAAAACCTCACCTTAAGAAGCCGCTTTGCGGATGTGGTGAAAAACTACATTCTGCTGATTAACTGCCAAAAGCGCTTGGGCTTCCTGATCTTAGGCTACATGCAGACGGCCGTGATCTTCCCCATTCTCATCGCCGCTCCGCTGTACTTTGCCAAGATCATCACCATGGGCTCGATCATGCAGATCAACAGTGCCTTCGGCAATGTGCAGAACTCGCTGTCCACCCTGGTGAATAACTTCACTTCATGGGCGGCCTTAAAAGCGGTGGTCGATCGTTTAGCCCTCTTCTATGACGGCATGGAGCAGACTGAAAAGCTCAGCTGCCTCACCCCTGCCCGTCAGGGCGTGAACTTTAAGGCAGATCATCTGCAGGTGCGCACCAGCACCGGCGAAGTGCTGGCTCGGAGTGCGGCTTTTGAGCTCCAGCCCGGGCAGTCCATGCTGATCCGCGGCAAATCCGGCTGCGGCAAGTCCACCATGCTGCGCGCCTTAGCCGGCATTTGGCCGTATGCTCAAGGCGAGGTGACCATGCCCGCGGACGGCTCAGTGCTCTTTTTAAGCCAGCGGCCGTACCTGCCTCAGGGCACGCTGCGCCAGGCAGCCGGCTACCCGCAGGGGCCTGAGAACAGCGGTCTTACCGAGAAGTACTTTGCCAAGCTCGGGCTGTCGCATCTTATCCCGCTGCTGGATAAAGCAGATCTGTGGGATCACATCCTGTCGCTGGGTGAACAGCAGCGTGTAGCCTTCGTGCGCGCTCTTATCATTAAGCCTAAGGTCCTCATCCTGGATGAGTCCTCCTCCGCCTTAGATGAGCCCACGGAGCAGCTGGCCTATTCCTTACTGCACGATGAGCTTAAGGACAGCATTATCGTCAGCGTAGGCCATCGCCGCACCCTGCTCCTGCAGCATCAGTTCCTGCTGACCTGCAGCTCGCCGGATCACTGGGATTTTGCTCCGCGACCGGCCGCAGTCTAACCTCAAAATCTGCGCTGCTGCCTGCGGCGCAGCCCTAGCGGCGCAAAAAATTTGGGGGTACGGCGTGAAAAAGTGATGACATTGCCGAATCATTTGTGTAAAATAAGCGCCGTTCTCAAGGAGCCCTCCGGGCTCTGGTCTTAAAAGTCGGTGATTAGCGCAGTCCGGTTAGCGCACTTCGTTAGGGACGAAGGGGTCGAAGGTTCGAATCCTTTATCACCGACCACTTTTTCACCCCTCCCCACCACTTCCGCCGCACGGCAGCTTTGCGCCCTTACTGCCCTCACTGTCATTATGCCCTATCTGTAGGCTCCATTCAGCCGGGCAAACTGCTGCTCTAACCTTTCACTTTTCTGCCCTGCTGGAAATACCCCCTGCGGCGGCTGCGCGCGGTGCGCTTCACGCTGACTCAGCGGATCAATTTCGGAACTGCCCTGTCATTGGTATATCCAGACACCGGCAGGCGTATTCCGAACAGCTGCAGAATATCAATCTGCTTCTTTGCCAGCGTCATTTGCCCGCTGTCTTAAAAGATCCAGCTCGTAAAGTTTGAGTCCATCCGCTAATCTTTTGATCATGATCAAATTTTGCTCGCTGGTTTGATTTACGCTTACTGTACATATACACAATGCACAATGCCAACCGGCGGCCGCAAAGTGTGAAACTGCAGAATTTTTGCCTTCCTCCGTTTTTCTAAGATGTTTCCCAAAGAGTACAGCTGCTCTTATTGTGCGTGATCGATTGCGTTGTTTTTTGACTAAGACTAGTCTGCAGTTATTGGGAGATGTTATGAAAAAGAGTGTGACCATTCTTTTTATCGCCTTCAATATAGTCTATTTTTTCGTTGACTATATTTTGGTGACCTTTCTGCCGAACCCCTTGTTCTTCGGCTGGCTGACCCTGCATTGTGCGATTTTACTGTTTATGCCGATTATCGCTGCGGTGGTTTGGGGCGTTTATTACAACGCATTCTTTAAGACGCAGAAGCAGGTGCCTTAATTTGCAGGCAGCTTCAATCTCTAGTTAACAAGGACTTGTCAGATATGAGCAATACAGCGATTACCTTAATTATTCTTGGTATGCTGATCTACTCCGGCTTCGTGATTTATCACGGCACCAGATCCTTTAAAAAAACCAGCAGTTCCGCGGAAAAGTTCTTTACGGCTGACAGAGGCATTAATCCCTTTATTTTAATGTGCACTACAGCAATCTCAGTATTTTCCGCTCTGGCTTTCTACGGTGTGCCGGCGGCGCTGTACCGTGACGGTATCGGCTATTATTCCAATACCGGCGGCATGATTGCCGGCCTCATGTTCGTAGCCATGGGCTACAGACTTTGGCTTTTAGGTCGTGAATACGGCTTTACTACCCCGGTAGATTTTCTGCGCAACCGTTTTTACTCCGATACCTTCGGTCTTATCGTATCCTTGGTGCTGATGCTGTTTATTGTGCCCTATGTTGCTATGCAGCTGGTGGCCATCGGCGATGCGGTGGTGGTGACCACTGAAGGAGTAGTGCCTTACTTTATTGCAGTGGCTGTAGGAACCTGTGTGGTTTCACTGCACATCATCGGCGGCGGCATGGGCTCGGTAGCCTGGATGGATACATTCCATATCACCTTGGGTTTCGGCACCTTAATTGTGCTGATTGCCTATTTCACCATACATTATTTCCCGGACGGCGGGTTCGTGCAGGCGGTGCAGATGATGCAGGAAAACGGCACCTACGATCGCTTAAGCACCCCGGGTCCTAACGGCGCTTTTGACTGGAAGGGCATGCTGGGCAACGCATTGACCGGCGCAATTGCTACGGTAGTTTGGCCGCATATTTTCATGCGTACCTACGTCGCAGCCTCCAAAGAGAACTTCAAGTCGATGGCCTGGACGATGCCGTTAGCCTATGTGGTGATCTACTCCCTGATCGTCTTTATCGGCATTATCATTGCTCCGGCCATTTTAGGCCCGAATTTTGAAGATTCTGAGAATCTGGTGTCGATTTTATCGACTCAGTACGCACCGCCGATCATCGCCTTTATTTCGCTGCTGTGCTTATTTGCCTTCGGCGTATCAACCGCTGACTCGCTGCTGTTATCTGCAAGCGCCATGGCCTCACGCGATATCTATCTGCACCACTTCTATGAAAATAAGAATAAAGCTGCAGATCCGAAAAAGATTGTAGCTTTCGGCCGCTTAATTCTGCTCATTCTGATGGTGCTGTCCATTATCGTGGTGGCGATCAAGCCGGCTTTAATTGTGGACTATGCCTACAAGCTGTCCTCTCCTTTCTTTGCTCAGATCCTGCCTTGCACCTTAGCCGGTCTGTTCTGGAGAAAGGCCACCCGTGAAGGCGCCTTCATCGGCACGATGGCAGGACTTATCGTAGCTATTGTCTTCACCTTCTTTGTAGAGCCGCCGTTTGGCTTCTCTGCGCTGATCTGGAGCCTCTTGGTGAACGGCGCTCTGGTGTTCCTGGTAAGTTTAGTGACCAAGGTTCCGCAGGATGTGGTCTCGAAATACCATGATCGTATTGATTCAATCATCTATTCAGGTGCGGAGCTGTCCTCGATTAATGAAAAGAGCTTAGCGGCAGTTGCCAAATAAGTTTTGTTTGTCCCTTTGCGCTGCAGGAGTGCAGCGCTTGTTTAAAGAGGAATGAAGCATGCCTTGGTTCAGCAGAAAAAGTAAAGCTCAGCCGGTGCAGCCGCGCCTGGTTAAGATTGACGATCAGGTGCCGCTGATCCCGTTTGAAGCTTATGGGGTCAGCATCCTGCATCCGCAGGATTGGCGCATTTTCGTAAATCCCAGCAAGCCTTTTTTATATCACGACGGCTATGCCAAAATAGACCGCTCCGTGGTTGGCGGTGATAAAAGTCAGGATGTGTCCTTATCACTGCGCTGGGCGCAGTTAAATAAGCAGGTGACCATTGATGATTATGTAGATGAAATCAAACGGCAGTATGAGCTCAAGCAAAAGAAAAACAAATCCGATCGCTATCAGATAGATGACATCCGTCTGCTGGAGCATTTGCCGCACCGCGCCTACAGCATTCAGTCCAGCATTACTGCCAACCATTCAATTTATCGGGTGCTGAAGGATGATGAGCGCTTTAAAAGCATTGAATACGTCACTTACTGTGAAGTCACTGATCGCATAGTCATGGCAACTATCTGCGCTTACGGAGATATCTTTGCTGCCAACCGCGATCTCTTTTTATGTATGTTAAATTCCCTCGGCTGTCACAGTGCCGCGCAGGAACTGCCCAAAAACAGCAAGGCAGCTTAATTTCAGATTTTAAATCGTTTAAATACAGGAGTGTTTTATGAAGATTGCAGTTGTAGGCGCAGGACTGATGGGCAGCGGCATCACGCAGCAGTGTGCGCAGTCCGGATATCCGGTGGTGAACATAGATACTTTTGCCGCGGCGCAGGAGAAATCAAAAACCAATTTAAAGCTGCTGTTTGATAAGAAAATCGCCAAAGGCAAACTGACTGCTGAGGATGCAGCTGAAGTGCTGGCACGGATCAGTTACAGCACTGATTATGCTGCAGCTGCAGATGCCGATCTGGTAATTGAAGCTGTTCCGGAGAAAATTGAACTTAAAAAGGAAGTTTTCAGCAAGCTGGATGGCGTATGCAAGCCTGACTGTCTGCTGCTGTCAAATACCAGCGGACTCAGCATTTCTGAGCTGGCGGCTGCAACTAAACGTCCGCAGCAGGTGATCGGCACGCACTTTTTTTATCCGGCGCCGGTGATGAAGTTAGTAGAACTGATCCGCGGGCTGGTAACGACCGATGAAGTTTACCTCAAGGCTAAGTCTTTTATTGAGTCTTTAGGCAAAACTACGGTGGATGCCCCGGAATATCCCGGCTTTATTGTTAATCGCATTCTGGTGCCGATGCAGAATGAGGCTGCTTTCATGGTGATGGAAGGGTGCAGCCCTGAAGATGTGGATAACGCGATGAAACTTGGCACCAATATGCCGATGGGACCGTGCGAGCTTACCGACTTTGTCGGCATCGACGTAATGCTGGCAACAATGACCGGCTTGTATAACGGTTTTCATGACAGTAAATATCGCCCCTGTCCGCTGCTTGAGCGTATGGTAAAGGCCGGGCATTTAGGGCGCAAAAGCGGTCAGGGCTTTTATAAATACTGACCGCATCAACAGCAGCCGCCGTACAACGCATTAATTACCCTCTAAAAATGGACTAAAAGCAGCCTGAGCGCTGCTTTTATTATTTGTGCAGCTGTGAAAGGTTTGCTGATGCGCCGTCTGCATAATGCACAAGCCCAAAATCAGGAGTTTTTAAACGTTCTTAAATACCGCTCTGATTGTGCAGATTGACAATGAAAAGCCCAAGCCGGTGCGCCATACGGATTTGACAAAATGGATTTAAATAAAAACAGCAGTAAAACAATTAATTAAGTCTAAAAATCCTGCTGTACTGACAGATCTCAATCTTTATCTTCGGCAGCTGCGTCAGTCGTTTTTAAGTTTAACGTGACGGAACTCGCAAAAATTACAGAAGCAGCTGTTATTAGGGTGGGGCTATGCCCAGCTGCGGCGGGCAGGTCAATAGGAAAAAGTGTGAAATTTCAGCCGTTTTAATCCAGGTCTAACCTCTAAACTGCTGCTGTGAGCACCGGAGATTAACGCAGTTGCTGCAATGAAGTCATACCGGTTTGGAAAATGAACAGCCTCTTAAGGGCTCAGTCAGCTTAAAGGTTAGCACCGATGATAAAGGCAAAATTTTATAAACCCGAAGAGATTGCCGGGATGTTTAAGGACGGCATGACCGTCTGTCCTATCGGCATGACTCTGGTAAGCGCCAGCGAAAGTATTTTAAAAGCACTGGAAAAATCATTTCTCGATACCGGACACCCCTGCAATTTGACGCTGCTGCACTCCTGCGGGCAGTCTGACAGAAAAGACGGCATTCAGCATTTTGCGCATGAGGGCATGGTAAAGCGCATCATCGGATCGCACTGGGGACTCCAGCCGCGCTGGATGGATATGATTGCCAATTCCAAAGTTGAAGCTTACTGCCTGCCGCAGGGGCAGATCGCTCAGTTATACCGCAGCATGGCCTGCGGACTGCCCGGCAAGATCTCCAAGGTGGGTCTGGGCACTTTCGTAGACCCAAGGCTTGAAGGCGGCAAGATGAACGCCCGCACCAAGCCTTTAGAAGACATTGTGGATATTCTCACCATTGAAGGTGAAGAGTATATGTTCTACAGGCAGCAGCCTATTGATGTATGCATCATTCGCGGCACCGAGTGCGATGAAATGGGCAATCTGACCACTGATGAAGAGGCCATGAAGCTTGAGGTACTGGCCGGCGTGATGGCTGCCAAGCGCTACGGCGGCAAGGTCTTTGCTCAGGTTAAGCGGGTGGTGCAGACCGGCACCTTAAATCCCAAGAGCGTGACCGTTCCGGGAGTCTTCATTGATGGAATTGTAGTCTGCGACAATCCGAATGTGGATCACCGTCAGACCTCCTCCTGGGTGTTTGATCCTTCCTACAGCGGTCAGGCCAGAGTTCCGCAGAACGCGATTGAGCCGCTGCCTTTAACCGTGCGCAAGGTGATCGGCCGCCGCGCTTTGGCTGAAGTTTATCCAGGCGCCGTCATCAACTTAGGTACCGGGATCCCCAATGATGTCATCGGCAATATCTCCAATGAAGAGCAGATTAATAACGACATCATGATCACGGTGGAGTCCGGCATTTACGGCGGCGTGCAGGCCGGCGGTATTGATTTCGGCATCGGACAGAACCTGCTTGCCATGATCACTCATGTGGAGCAGATGGATTACTACAACGGTGCAGGCGTGGACGTGACCTTTATGGGATTTGGCGAGCTTGACGGGCAGGGCAATATCAACGCGACCAAGATGGGACCGCGATGCACCGGAGCCGGCGGCTTTATCGATATTACCCAGAACGCCAAAAAGGTAGTGTTCTGCGGCACCTTTACCGCATCCGGCTGTGAATTTTCTTTTGACGGCAACCATCTGACCATCGTTAAGGAAGGCAGGATCCGCAAAATGGTCAAAGAGGTGGCCCAGTACTCCTTTAACGGCGAACTGGCCCGCAGGAAGGGGCAGAAGGTAGTGATTGTTACCGAGCGTGCGGTATTTGAGCTGGTGCCTGAGGGCGTGATGCTGACTGAAATTGCCTCAGGCATTGATCTGGAAAAGGATGTGCTGGCTTTGATGGATTTTAAGCCTATTGTGAGCCCCAGCCTCAAGATCATTGATTTGGCTGTTTACAACCAAGGCCCCTGCAACTTAAAGGCCAAGGTGCTGGCAAAAGAAGGCAAATAATAATCGATTTTAATTTACTTCAGGAGACTTAGCATGAATTTAGAAAATAAGGTGGCGGTTGTAACCGGAGGCAGCAACGGCATCGGCAGAGGTATTGCCTTAAAGCTGGCACAGTGCGGCGCCAAGGTCAATATTCTCGATTTGGCCGACTGCAGTGAAACCATCGCTGAAATTGCCGCGTGCGGCAAGAGCGCCGAGTACCATAAGGTCAATGTAGCGGTACAAGCCGATGTGGCTCAGGTATTTGCCAAGATCATTGAAAAGTACGGCACCATCGACATCATGGTCAACAATGCCGGCATCAATCGCGACGGCATGCTGCACAAGATGAGCGTCGAGAACTGGCAGGCCGTTATAGATGTCGATCTGAGCGCCACTTTTTACTGCACTCAGCTGGCCATTCAGCATATGCGCACTAAAAACTACGGACGGGTGATCAATATTTCATCCGGCAGCTGGCTTGGCAATATCGGACAGGCCAATTACGCTGCAGCCAAGGCCGGTGTGGTCGGTCTTACCAAAACCGCAGCCCGCGAGAACGCTAAAAAAGCATTACCTGCAACGTGATCTGCCCGGGCTTTATTGAAACCAACATGACTTTAAAGCTCAAGGAAGTAAACGAAGGCAAAGCTTGGGACAGCATGATGGCCCGTATCCCGGCAGGTTATGCCGGCAAGCCCGAGGATGTTGCCAATATGGTGGCCTTCCTGGCATCGGATGAAGCTTCCTACATCACCTCTGAGGTGATTAATGTAGGCGGCGGCATGATCGTCTAAACACCTGAGATTAACCGCAGCCGCTGCTGCAGTACGGCGGCTGCGCTGCAGCATACAGCATTAATAACAAGAGGAATTTATTATGAAAGAAGTAGTAATTGTCAGCGGCGTGCGCCTTCCGGTAGGTTCTTTCGGCGGCAGCCTTAAAACTTTATCTCCGATTGAAATGGGTTCAATGGTAGTAAAGGAGGCCGTCAGGCGCGCCAAAGTAGATCCCAACCTCATCAACGAACTGATTATAGGTGAGGTCGGTCAGATAGGTGCTGACGGCTTCGTGGCTCGTGCTGTAGGACTGAAAGCCGGGCTGCCTGAAAGCGTTACTGCCTACTCCGTCAACCGTCAGTGCGGCTCAAGCCTGCAGGCCATTGCCGATGCTTACCTGGAAATTGTTTCCGGGCATGCTGATATCGTGGTCGCAGGCGGTACTGAAAGCACTTCCCGTCTGCCTTACTATTCCTATGATGCCCGCTGGGGCGCCCGCATGGGACATAAGGTATTTGAAGACGGCGTGCTGGACATTCTGACCTGGCCGCTTGACGGCAATCACAACGGCGTGACTGCTGAAAATGTAGCCCGCGAATATCATGTCAGCCGCGAGGAGCAGGATCAGTTTGCGCTGGAGTCGCATCTGCGTGCAGTTAAAGCCATTCAGGAAGGCAAATTTAAGGATGAAATTCTGCCGGTAGAGCTTAAGGACAGAAAAGGCAGAGTCACCATTTTTGATACTGATGAAGGTCCGCGCGCAGATCAGACCTACGAGAAGCTGGCCAAGCTCAAGCCCTGCTTTGTAAAGGAAAACGGCACCGTAACTGCAGGCAATTCTTCCTCCTTAAATGACGGCGCTGCCGCCGTGGTCGTGATGAGCGCTCAAAAGGCCAAAGAGCTCGGCATCAAGCCGCTGCTTAAGGTGGTGGATTATGCCGTAGCCGGATTTAAGGCAGAGCTCATGGGCTATTCGCCGAAGTTCTCTTCTGAGATGCTGGCAAAAAAGCTGGGGCTCGATTTAAAGGCCATTGATATGTTTGAAATCAATGAGGCTTTTGCCAGCCAGGCATATGCAGTGCGCCGCGATCTTGGGCTTGATCCGGCTAAGGTCAATATTTACGGCGGCGGTATTTCCATCGGGCATCCTTTAGGCGCCACTGGTGCGGTGCTGACGATTAAGGTGATGTATGAACTGCAGCGCACTGACAAGAAGGACGCGATGATCAGCATGTGCATCGGCGGCGGTCAGGGTATTTCCATGTACTTTACCAAGCCTGAATAACTAAGGAGTGAGTCTGCAGACAGCCTTTTGCTGTCTGCAGAAGCTGCCGCACGGAAGCGTTAGTTCATAAGAGTGAAAATATGAGCAGTTTTTTATTCACCAGTCTGCGCCAAAGCGCAGACCGTTTTCCTGAGCGTTTGGCTTTAGTGTTTAATGACAGTGAAAGCTGCACCTACACTGGACTGCTGCAGGAAACCGCCAAATGTGCGGCTTTTTTAAAGCGTGAAGGCTTAAAGCAGGGCGATTTGATTTATGCCGCTTTAGGCTCAACCATGAATTTTTGTGCGCTTATTTATGCGGCCAATTATTTAGGCATTACGGTGATCCCGGTATCTACCAAATTAAAAGATGACGGGATTGCGCATTTGCTGAGCTCTATTGCTCCTAAGGCAGTTTTTTATGATGCAGAGCGTCAGCCGTTTTTCCCTCAGCTTGCCGCAAAGACAGTTAACTCTGCGGTTAAATGTTATGCCGCATCAGAGCTTGATTTCAGCAAAGAACAGCCGCTGAGCCTTACACACCCGGCTGAAGCTGCGGATCCTGCTTTCATCATGTTTACTTCAGGTACCACCGGGGCTCCTAAAGGCGCAGTTATCAGCAATCTGAATGTGGAAGCTGCCGTAAAAGCCTATAAGGATGCTTTAGGTTTGACTGCTGAAGATCGGACAGTGCTGGGAGTGCCGATTTTTCATATCACCGGGCTTATTGCCATTTTGGCTTTTTTTATCTATTTGGGCGGCACCATCTATGTGGAGGCGCGGTTTAAAGCGCGCAGGGTGCTTGATTTAATAGCAGAGCATCAGATCACTTTTCTGCACGGATCACCGACAGTGTTTTCGCTGCTGCACGAAGAATGTGATAAGTCAGGAGGTCAGCGGATTTTTCCGTCCTTAAAATCAATTGCCTGCGGCGCCGGCAGATTGAATTTGGGCACTGTCAGAGCCTTAAAAAGGATGTTTCCCAATGCTGCGGTGCATTCAATTTACGGGCTTACTGAATCGACCTCGCCGTTTACTCTGTATCGCGGCGATTTAAGCGCTACCGACTCCTGTGAGTCCTCCGGTACCCCGTGCCGCGGCTGCTCAGTGCAGATCCGCGATGAAGACAGGCACTTACTGCCGCCGGGCAGTGTCGGCAATATCTGGATTAAAGGCCCCAATGTCATCAAAAGTTATTACCCGGTCCCTGAACATCCGGAAAAATATTTCGACGGTGATTATTTCTTTACCGGAGATATCGGCCTTATACGTCCGGACGGGCATTTGGTGGTGAAAGATCGAGTTAAGGATATTATCAATCGCGGCGGTGAGAAGATCACCTGCCCTGATGTTGAAAGCCTGATTTCAACTTGGGATCAGGTGCTGGAAGTAGCTCTGGTAGCCAAGCCGGATCCGCTTTACGGCGAGGTGCCGGTAGCCTTCATTCGCACCGAAACCGGCAGGATGATTGATACGGCAGCGTTAACCGATTTTCTGGCCAAACATCTGCCCAAGTTTATGCTGCCTGCGGACTATATCTTAATTAAGGATTTTCCGCGTACCCACAACGGAAAAATTAATAAATGCAGGCTGCGCGAACGATTTTCAAATGAAGTCCGCAGTTAAATGCTGGCAGGATACCCAAACCTTCTTTTAGCTGTCAATAAGATAAAACCTTAGACAGCTGCGGTTCAGCTCAACTTATAAATTTATAAAAAACAGAGAGATACTTAATGAAAGTCATTATTGCTTTAGATTCTTTTAAAGGCAGCTGCTCTGCAGCTGACGCCTGCGCTGCAGTAGCCCGCGGGATCCATGACTACAATGCGCAGATTGACACCGTTTGCCTGCCCATATCTGACGGCGGTGAAGGACTGATTGATGCGCTCTCTGAAAATCTAACCGCTCAGGGCTACCGCAGGGTCACCATAGAGATCACCGGTCCGTATTTAAATAAAACTCCGTGCTCCATGCTGATAAAGGGTACCGACTGTATTGTGGAAATGGCCCAGTGTGCCGGTTTGGAGCTGGAGCCGGCCTCTGCGCGCAGGGCAGTTAATGCCACCTCGTACGGCTTGGGAGAGGCGGTGGCCTACGCATTAAATTTAGGCTGCCGTTCTTTCAGAGTTGGTCTTGGCGGCTCGGCTACCAATGACGGCGGTGCCGGATTTGTGCAGGCGTTGGGCGTAAGGTTTTATACTAAAGACGGCGCAGAACTTACCCGCCCGGTATGCGGCAGGGATTTGATTAATTTAGGCAGAATTGATATCTCAGGTCTGCATCCTGGGGTTAGCCAATCCAGCTTTACGGGAACCTGCGATGTAAACAATCCGCTGCTGGGATCTAATGGGGCCACCTATATCTTCGGTCCGCAGAAAGGGCTGCAGTCAGGTGATCTGGAACTGCTGGAGTCCGGGATGCGCAATTACGCCGATCTGCTTACCTTATCTACCAGCCGCGATTGTCGAGATCTTGCCGGAGCGGGTGCTGCCGGAGGCATGGGGGCAGCCCTGCTGTGGTTTTGCAATGCCAGCCTGCAAAGCGGCATAGATGAGGTGTTGGATCTTTTAAGCATGGACAAAGTGCTTCCCGGCAGCAGTCTGGTGTTTGTCGGTGAAGGAAAAATGGATCGCCAAAGCAGTCAGGGCAAAGCCCCGATAGGAGTTGCCAAGCGGGCCAAGCGCCATGAGATCCCAGTGGTAGCGCTGTGCGGCTGTGTTGATGATTCTGCCTCTATTTTGTACGACTGCGGCATTGATTCTATGTTTTCAATCTGCACCCATCCGATGACTTTAGAGCAGTCAATTGAGGATTGCAAAGTCTTGCTGCGCAAGGGGGCCTGTAATATCATCCGGCTTTTTGACAGCAAAAAGGAGTGCGCATGATATTAACTGCAGAGCTCGCTGATGCTATTGTTGAACGCGCCATGAACATTATTCACCATAATGTGAACGTGATCAGCAATGACGGCATTATCGTAGCGTCTGGAGATAAGTCGAGGATAGGTCAGCTGCATGAAATCGGCTTGGAGGCGGCGCGGGAAAAGCGGACTATCAGTATTTATGATGAAGATATGACGCCTCAGACCAGACGCATAGCGCATTATGCTCCTGGGATCAACACGCCGATCCTGGTCAATGGTCAGGTGATCTTTGTAGTAGGCGTCAGCGGCAATCCGCACGAGATTTCCCGTTATGCGGCTCTGGCAGTGCTGACTGCCGAGCTGCTGGCAAAGCAGGCAGTGAAAAACCGGGAAATTAACTGGAGCATGCGCTTTGACGATATGCTGCTGCTCAACTGTCTGAATAATCTTGATGCCTTGGATGCCTCCACCATGAAGTATTTATCGGCAGTGTACGATTTTTCAGAGCCGCATGTGCCGTACTTGGTTCGGGTGGCTGCTGCGGTGTCTGCAGGCGATGATCTGCTGAATTCCGGACGCTGTCTGCAGGAAATTTTAAGGAATTTAGCCCTTTCCCTGGATGTCGGTCAGGTTAACTTACTCGCGCCCCATCTGATGTTTCTGCTGGCACACCGTAACAGCAAGGAGCTCCCGTTTTTACATGAGATGAATGAGATTTGCCGTAGAAACGGCATGGAATTGCGGGTAGCTAGAGGCTTTGCCGCTGATTCTTTAATCAGTTTAATCAAATCCCTGCGCTTTGCCCGCTACTGCCTGAACAATCAGCAATGTTCTCTTGACTGTGTAAAGTCTTCGACGGTGCTGCATACGGTGATGAACAGTCCGCAGTACAGCGATCTGCTCGAGCACATCAGAGAGCAGCTTAACGGTAATAAGCTTAAAGATGAACTGCAGCAAACCATAAATATTTACCTGCAGCAAAATCTCGAACTGCTGCGCACGGCAGATGCCTTGAAGATTCACCGCAACACTTTAAAAAATCGTTTTAAGATCATTCGCGATCTTACAGGTCTGGATCCTGATCGGGTGGAAGATTTAATGCTGCTGCATCTGGCTTTTCATCAATCATCCGCCGCGCTGCTTAACGGAACTGCAGTACTGCATGCAGAAGGTGCTGCAGATCATGGCAGTCAGTTAATCTCAAGGGACAGCGGTTCCGGCAGCTATAAGTCATAAAAGTTACCAGTATCTTTGACTTTATCGGACGCCCCTGCAGATCTCATGCTGATGGTCATCCGATGGCAGCAGCCTCGGCTTAAAAAAGGGTGGGAGCATTAAGTCATACGGAGGTCTTTTCTGATCTACAATAAAAAACGTGATGCTGATAGGTGTGAAGATGCCGGCAGCCCTGCGTAAAATACGGGCAGTAATTGTTGGAGACAGAATTATGATCAGGGCAGGAGAGCTCTTTAACCGTGTCCTTGAGCTGATGCTGAAGCCGGGCTGTTACGCCGAAAGGCGTGAGCGCAGCAGACATAAGAACGATGCAGCTATAGCCATGATAGAGCGCCGGATCGAGAGAGACCGGCAGAAAGGCCCGTTTCGTCATTTTGAGACCGCCGGGATCAGGCTCAAGAGAGGCTTCAGTAAGGTAGAGGCTCAATGACCAAACAGGAATAAACTCTCCGGGGCGGCCCCTATCCTGCTTTTTTGAGATCCAGTCTGCAGTTTAAGCTTCGGGCTTAAAATTCGTCCTTGTGGACCGATGTTTTTAATTCCCTTTGACATTAAGGCGTTAAACAGTTGGATTGGATCGGATCATTTATCAGCCGCACGGCGGTTTTACACTTTACTGTCATCCCGGTCTGTCGAATCTGTCGGGGCCATTCAACCCAGCAGACTGCTGCCTCGCCGAAAATACCCCTGCGGCGGATGAACGCTGCGCCCTTCCGCTGGAACTGCGGTCCCAGCGTATGGAAGGAAGCTCGTTTCAGGCCTGCGGCTCCTGCGCATCAGCCGCCGCAGCTGCGGCCTTTTTCTGCAGCGCCTCCGCCTGCGCTAAATCTTCAGCATGGCCTTTAAACTGCGACATGTACAGGGCGGCGTAAGCGCCGCCGCGCTGCAGCAGCTCCTCGTGGCTGCCGCGCTCTGCTATCAGGCCGTCGTTGACCACCAGAATGTCATCCGCATCGCGAATGGTGGAGAGACGGTGCGCGATCACGATGGTGGTGCGTCCGCGCATCAGCTCATCTAAAGCCTGCTGCACTACCTTTTCAGATTTATTATCCAGAGCTGAGGTAGCCTCATCCAGGATCACCACCGGCGCATTGCGCATCAAAGCTCTGGCAATAGACAGACGCTGCTTCTGCCCGCCTGAGAGTGAAATGCCGCGCTCGCCGATCTGGGTATTAAGTCCCTGCGGCAGACTGTTAACAAAGTCGGTTAAATAGGCGCGCTCCAGTACCGCCGCGATCTCCTCGTCCGTCGCGTCGGGCTTGGCGCAGGTAATGTTTTCGCGAATGGTTCCCTGGAAAAGGAAGCTGTCCTGGAACACCACCGCAATCTGCGAGCGCAGCGACTCCAAGTCGTAATCGCGGATATCCACTCCATCAATCAGGATCTGTCCGCTGTCGATGTCGTACAGGCGCGGAATGAGCGAGCATACCGTGGTCTTGCCGCCGCCGGAGTTGCCCACTAAGGCCAGCTTTTCACCCATCTTCACCTTAAAGGAGATGCCCTTTAAGATCTCGCGATCGCTTCTGTAGGAGAAGTGCACGTCCTTAAACTCAATGCCGTCCTTAATCGCGGTAAGCTTCCGCTTGCCGGTATGCACAGCCTCTTCATCTTCAAAGGAGCGGTAGTTTAAAAGTTCGTAAATTCTGTCCAAAGCCAGCAGCGCCTGCTGCACCGAGATAAAGTTGTTGCCGATGGTCTTAAGCGGGGTGTACAGCATAATGAGGGCCGCTAAGAACGCCACAAAGGACCCCGAGGAAATCTGTCCGCTTAAAATTAAGTGCACGCCGAAGTACAGCACTAAGGCCACGCCGATGGCGCTGACAAAGTGCATCACTGGAGAGAGCCAGTTGGTGTCGCGCACCATTCGGATGTTCATCTTAAAGAGGAACTCCGCTCTCTGCTTAAAGGCCTGACGCATGCGCTCCTGCAGCGAAAAGGCTTTGATGACGCGATTGCCCTGCGTCGTTTCGTTGTACAGCGTGATGATGAAAGTGCTGCCCATCACGGACTTGGAGATGATCTTCTTAATGCGGCGGCGCACGATGCGCAGCGGCAGAATTAAAAACACCAGCACGCCGATGGCGCAGCCGAAGAGCTCCCAGGAGTTATAGAGGAGCACCGCGCACAAAGACAGGGATGAAAACAGCTTAGTCAAAAAGAGCTTGATGTTGGAAATGAGGCCGCTTGAGGCCTGCTCAGCATCGTTATAGAAACGGTAGATGACGCTGCCTGAATTGTTGGCATCATAGAAGCTGGTGTCAAAGGTTAACAGCTTGTGATACAGGCGGGTACGGATCAAAAGATTGATCTTGCCGCCGACGTAGCCGTTAACCAAAGAGGACAAATAAATAAAGAGGCCCTGCACCAGAGTAAAAAGAATGATCACTGCAGGCACGTAGGCGGCAAAGGTCGTCTCCTGCGCCACCATCACCTGATCGGTAAAGGGCTTTAAGAAGGCGGCGATCACCGCATCAAGGGCGCCTACCGGAATGGTAAGCAGGATCCCGAGAAGGGCCATGCCCCAGTAAGGCTTTAAAAAGGGCCAGAACAGGCGGTAGCCGCGCAGGAAGCTGGTGGCAGCCTGAGCTCTGGTATCGCTCAGAATGATGGGGTAAAACTTGGAGGGAGCAGGCTCATTCTTTACTGACTGATCTTTTTTCTTTTCAGACGCTGTCTGAGCGTCCGAAGCTGCGGGAGCTGCGTTTTTCTCTTCAGGGGAGGTCACGGCAAAATCCTCTTTGGGCAGCTTCTGCTTGCGCTGCCGTCTTAGTTTAAGAATTTTAAGAATACCGCGAAATTATACCAAAAATCGCCGCCTGCCCCGGTCAGCGTCTGGAGGTTCCGCTATGCACCAGTTAGCCCTTCAGCCTTAGGCCCAGAACTTCTCTGCTTGAGCATCCTTCCTCCTGAGTTTTGGCTTATTTATCTCGTTTTAGCAAAACTGTGATCTCTCTCATGGTTTTGCTTGTCAGACAAGTACAAAATAAAAAACACAGGATGTCGGACAAGTTCGCAGAATTTATTTTTGCATTTGGTGTCCTCTCTAATAACAAATCTTGTCAGACATCCTACATGTTTTTAACCGCGAGGAAGAAACCGCATGACAATTACGATTCGCGACATTCAGGTGTTCAGCACCGCCCCGGAAGGCATCAATCTGACCGTGGTCAAGGTGCTGACCTCAGAGCCCGAGCTCTACGGTCTGGGCTGCGCCACCTTTGCCTACCGCCATGAGACGGTAGCGCATCTTATCAGCACTTATTTAAAGCCGCTGCTTATCGGCCGCGACGTGCAGGCCATTGAGGATAACTGGGCCCTGATGCATCAGAACGCCTATTGGCGCAACGGCGGCATTGAGAACAATGCCATCGCCGGCATCGATCTGGCCTTGTGGGACATCAAGGGCAAGCTGGCCAATATGCCTCTGTACCAGCTCTTCGGCGGCGCCGTGCGCAAGGGCGTCCCGGTATATCGGCATGTGGACGGCAGCACGGTTGACGAAATCTGCGATCAGATCCAGTACTATCAGTCCTTAGGGGTAAAGCATCTGCGCGTACAGTCCGGCGGCTACGGCGGCGGGCTGGGCCTCAGCGTACCCCAGAGCGCCCCGCACGGATCTCTGCCCGGGATCTATTTAAACTCCCGCGAGTATATTCGCAAAACAGTCGATCTCTTTGACAAGCTGCGCGCCCGCTTAGGCTTCGGCATTGACTTAGTCCATGACGTCCACGAGCGCATCGCCCCGGCTGAAGCCTTAGAGCTCGCCCGCGCCTTAGAGCCCTATCGCCTGTTCTTCTTAGAAGATCCGCTGCCTTTGGATCAGCTGGGCTGGTTTGAGCAGCTGCGCGCTCACACCGTCACGCCGCTGGCAGAAGGCGAGCTCTTTAACAACAGCGCTGAGTTCCAGACTTTAATCGTCAAGCGCCTCATCGATTTCATTCGCGTCCACATCACTCAGTTAGGCGGCATCACCCCGGCGCGCAAGCTGGCCATTTTTGCCGAGCAGTTCGGCGTGCGCACCGCCTGGCACGGCCCCGGCGATATGTCGCCTTTAGCCCATGCGGCCAATATTCACATTGATTTGGCCGCCCGCAATTTCGGCGTGCAGGAATGGTCAGGGATCAATCCGCCCAACTTTGTGATCCAGGAGCTCAATCACAAACAGGGCGCGCTGCTTGAGGTCTTCGACGGTCTGCCTGAATTTAAGGACGGCTGCGTATATCCGAACGAGCGTCCGGGACTGGGCATCATCTTCAATGAAAAGGAAGCCGCTAAGTATCCCTGCCGCACCGAGGTAACCACCTGGACCCAGACCCGCGCCCAGGACGGCAGTCTGGTGCTGCCTTAGAGAGCAGATTTCGGCTGGATAAGTTTTTTATCAGAAGTTAATACGTTCTGCGTCGGCGGCGCAGGCCTCCCGCTTACCGCTGCCGGCGCACAGAAAGGAGTGCAAATGCTCAAACAAGTAAAACTCTTATGTCTCACTGCAGCAGCGGCCTGCTGTATAGCAGGCTGCAGCGGGCAGGATGACGGCGTCATCACGCTGCGCATGGCGCAGGCCTCTGCTGCCGACGGCGCCATCGGCCTGTCCATGGACAAGTTTGCCAAAGAGGTAAATGAAAAAACCCAGGGCCGCGTGCAGATCCTCACTTTTCACAATGGTCAGCTGGGCAACGAGCGCGAGAACATCGAAAGCGTGCAGATGGGCAATCTCGACATGGCCGTGGTCAATCAGTCCGTGATGGTGAACTTCCTGCCGGACCTAGCAGTTTTCGATCTGCCTTATACCATTCAGTCAACCGCGCATGCCGACAAGGTCTTCATGGGTCCTATCGGTCAGGATTTCCTGCAGCGGATGAGCCAAGTGCGTCTGAGGGGCCTGGCGTTCTGGGAGTCAGGCTTTCGCAATCTCACCAACTCGGTAAGGGCAGTCAACAGCGCCGATGACGTCGCCGGTCTGCGCATCCGCGTGATGGAAAATAAAATTCATCAGGATTTATGGTCAGCTTTAGGCGCCGATCCTGTGCCGATGTCCTGGTCTGATGCCTACACCGGCATGCAGCAGGGCGCTATCGACGGTCAGGAAAACCCGGCTACCGTAATCGACAAGAACAACGTGGTCGAAGTGAATAAGAACATGGCCATGACGGAGCACTGCTATTCCACTGTAGTGCTGGTGATGGCTCAGTCTTCCTACGACGAGCTGACCCCTGAGGATCAAAAGATCTTTGACGAGTGCCTGGCTAAGGCCAGTCTTGATGAGCGGGCGCTCAGCCGCCAAATGGATAAGGAGGCCATCAAGACTCTGGAGAGCAAAGGCATGAAGGTGACCTATCCGGATAAGGCCGCATTCATCAGCAGGACCCAGGGCGTGCGCGACCATTACAGCCAAAACTTCAAAGAGCTGGCCGCGCAGATTGCTGCTCTGGCTGAAGACTAAAGGAGGCAGACATGGAATCTCTACGCCGCATATTTAACGTACTGCAGCAGATCTCGCGCACCATCATCGGCCTGTGCATGATGATCATGATGACCGTGATTTTTGTGCAGACCGCCACCCGCTACGTGGTGTTCTACTCCATCCCGTGGTCTGAAGAGCTGTCGCGCTATCTCTACGTCACCTTGACGCTTTTGGGCGTTAACTTAGCCATCACCTCCAAGCAGCTGGTGCGCATCGACATTATCGACAACTTTCTGCGCGGCAAGCGCTCAGGCTGGGCGCTGAACGTCTTCCGGCAGATCTTAGCCGTGCTCATCAGCGCGATCTTCTTCTACAGCTCCTTCGGCATGATCGACGTGTCCCAATATCAGACCTCGCCGGCCATGGGATTATCCATGCAGGTGATGTACGTGATCTTAGGCATCGGCTTCTTCATGTCGGCCGCCGCCTCCTGTTTTGAGCTGTATGACGCCTTTAAGGCTCCCGTCACCCCGATAGAGGAGAAATAAACATGGATACCGCTGCAATCTTTATGCTCATTGTCTTAATCGGCATGATGGTGATCGGCATGCCCATTACCTGGGCTTTAGGCGGAGCCGTGATCACCGCCTTGATGATCGATCCCGATCTGTCGCTGTCCCTTATCACCCAGAAAATCTTTTCAGGCTGCGACAACTTCTCGATGCTGGCGCTGCCGGCCTTCTTCCTCGCCGGCGACTTAATGGCCAAAGGCGGCCTGTCCAAACGCCTGGTTAATTTCGCCGATACCCTGGTAGGCTGGATCTCCGGCGGCATTTCGCTGGTGTCGATTACCGCCTGTACCTTCTTCGCAGCCATTTCCGGCTCCTCCGTGGCCACCACGGCGGCCATCGGCGGCTTGATGTACCCGGAGATGGTAAAGAGAAAATATCCGAAGGATTACTCCGCTGCGGTGCAGGCTATCGGCGGCACCTTAGGCATCGTGATCCCGCCGTCCACCGTCTTCGTGATTTACGGCAACATCACCAACACCTCGGTGGCCAAGCTGTTAATGGCCGGCGTAGTTCCGGGCATTATCTGCGGCATTGCCCTGTGCATCTGGGCCTACATCAAAGCCCGCAAAGACAACTTCCCCCGTGACGAGCGCGGCTTCTCCTTCATCCGCTTCTTAAAATCATTCAAGAGCGCGGTGTGGGCCCTGCTGATGCCGCTGGTGATCTTAGGCGGTATCTATGCCGGCATCTTTACCCCCACTGAGTCTGCGGTGGTCGCCGTGTTCTACGGGCTTCTGGTATGCCTCGGCATTTACCGCGAGCTTTCCGGCAAAGCTACCTGGGAGATCATTCAGCAGTCCTCCATCACCACCGCCAACATCATGTTTCTGGTGGTGACCGCGCAGATGTTCGGCTATCTGCTGACTTACTACCGCATTCCCATTTACGTCACTGAAGCCTTCATGGCGGTCGCTTCGTCACCTGAAGTGTTCATGATGCTCATCGTGCTGCTCTTAACCCTCTGCGGCATGTTCCTGGAAGTAGGCGCCACCAACCTGATTTTAGGCCCGATCCTTGCTCCCATTGCCATACAGTTCGGCATTGATCCGGTGCAGTTCGGCTTAGTGTTCGTCTTCCTGCTGGCCATGGGCCAGGCCACCCCGCCGTTCGGCACCACCCTGTTCGTAGCCTGCGGCATCAGCGGCGAGCCGGTCGCCAAGGTCTCCCGGATGGTGCTGCCTTTCGTGCTGGTAGAGCTGGCCTGCGCCGTGCTGTTCTCCTTCGTGCCGGTACTCTCTACGGGCCTTAGCGATCTGATCAGCGGCTGACGGCAAACCATTTGAATTTTTACAGCGAAAACTCTGCAGGCTGAACGGATATCCGGCCTGCAGACTCATAAGACAAGTTAACAGATAAAACTGCAGGAGTTATAAATGAAAACTCATCCTCTTTTTGATATCGACGGCAAAAAGGCCATTGTCACCGGCGGCACCCGCGGCTTAGGCTTCGGCATGGCCGAGGGGCTGATGGAGGCCGGCTGTGAAGTGGTGATTGTCGGCACTTCCGATAAGGTTTACAGCGTGGCAGACGAATTCTGCGGCCGCGGCTTCAAGTGCCATGGCGTCAAAGCAGATTTAAGTCAGCGTGCACAGGTCTTTAAGTGCTTTGATGACTGCATGGCAGCCTTAGGCGGCGATCTGGACATTCTGGTGACCGCCCACGGCATCCAGCGCCGCCACAGCGCTGAAGTGTTCCCGGAAAACGAGTGGGACGAGGTAATTAACGTCAACCTGAACTCCGTGTTCTTCCTGTGCCAGAAGGCAGGTCAGGTGATGCTGAAGAAAGGATACGGCAAAATCATCACCATCGCTTCGATGGTGTCCTGGTTCGGCGGTCAGACCGTGCCGGCCTACACGGCCGCCAAGGGCGGCGTCACGCAGCTCACCAAGGAACTGTCTAATGACTGGATCGCCCGCGGCATCAACGTCAATTCCATTGCTCCGGGCTATATGGCCACCGAAATGAACGCCGCCCTGCTCGACAAAAACAATCCGCGCTACCAGCAGATCACCGAACGCATTCCGGCCAATCGCTGGGGCACCGGCGAGGACATGAAGGGCACTGTGATCTTCCTGGCCTCCCACGCTTCCGATTACTTAGGCGGCGCGATTATCCCGGTGGACGGCGGCTACTTAGTAAAGTAGCAGCAGTTAACAAAACTGAATTAAGGAATTTGCCATGAAGGCTGTTGTATTACATCAAAAAGGTGACGTGCGCTGCGAGGACATCCCTGAGCCCCGCATCAGCACTCCCGATGAAGTCATTGTCCGCATTGCTGCCGGCGGCATCTGCGGATCTGATCAGCACTACTACTTGGACGGCGGCATCGGCTCTGCCATCGTGGTGCGCGAGCCCATCGTCTTAGGCCATGAGGGCTGCGGATATGTAGAAGAGGCAGGTGAGAACGTATCGGGCATCCAAAAGGGCGACATGGTGGTGATCCGCCCGGCCCGGCCGTGCTTTCACTGCCGCTGCTGTGAGAATCATCAGTACTCCTTCTGCGAGAACATGCGGCACTTAGGCTCCGCCGCCACCTTCCCGCACGTGCAGGGTCTGTTTGCAGAAAAAGTGGTGGTGCATCAGGCACAGTGCCGCGTGGTGAAGAATATGAAGCCCGAAGTCGGCGCTTTCGGCGAGCCCCTGGGCGTAGCCTATAACGGCGTGCACTCCTTAGGCGACATCATAGGCAAAAATGTGATGGTGATGGGAGCCGGCCCTATCGGCATTCTGTGCGCTGCAGCCGCCAAGACCTTAGGGGCCGACCGCGTCACTATTTTCGACATCCGTCAGGGACCTTTAGACATTGCCCTGCAGATGGGCGCTGATGAAGCCGTCAACAGCAAGGACAATCCGGATGCGGTGAAAAAGTTCTCTGAGCACAAGGGCACCTTCGACTGCGCCCTGGAGGCCACCGGCAACGGCTTTGCCGCCATGCAGACCATGGCCATGGTGCGCCCTGAAGGCACGATTGCCCAGGTAGGCATGTTCGGCACCGGCCATCAGCCGACCGATTTGGCCGCCTTCTCCGGCAAGGGCCTGAAGTGGCACGGCGTGTTCCGCTTCTATGAAGAATTTGCCCCGGCGGTGAATGCCTTGGAGTCCGGCATTATCAATCCGCTGCCGCTGCTCTCGGCCTCTTATCCGCCGGAAGAATGCGAAAAAGCCTTAAAGGCTGCAGTGTCCCCTGAAACCTGCAAAGTGCAGATCCATTTCTAAACTGCACTCACTCTGCAGCGCAGACCGCCCCGTGCGGTCTGCGCTCTCCCGCTGCACTTACCTCCTTCTGTACTTGTCGTGCTAAACTTAGTCTGCAAAATACAAGCTAACATCCGTTAATTTTAGATACTAACACGCAGTAATCCTCATGGCCGTCACCAAAGTTTCCATCACCGCTCAGGTCTTTGATTTTATGAAAGACCAGATTTTAAAAGGCAGCTGGCAGGTGGGAGAAAAAATCCCCTCCGAAAACAGTCTGCGCGCCCAGCTGCAGTGCTCGCGCTCTTCAATTCGCTCGGCAATTTCCCAGTTTATTGCCCTAGGGATCATGCGCTCTGAGCAGGGCAAGGGCACCTTTCTCGTCAGCAGCGATTTTGAGCGTTTAGGCAGCATGAATACCGGCAATGGAGCGACCTACGCCGATTACGCCAGCATCTCTGCGGTGCTGGAGTTTCGCCGGCTCATCGAGCCGCAGGCTGTGCGCTGGCTCGAGCGCTTAGACAGCGCGGCCATGGAGGAACTGCTCCATCGGCTTGGCGATCTGAATCAGCTCCTGATGGACTCGGTGGGAGATCATGCAGGCTTTATTGAGCACGATCAGCAGTTTCACCTCTGCATCGCCTCCAGCTGCGGCAACGAAGTGCTGACCAATGCGCTGCGCTTTACCTTTGAGCAGACCCTGCAGCGTCATCAGCGCATGAACGAGCTCTTCGGCTTTGCCAACGGCCTCAACTACCATCGCCGCATCTTAGAAGCGCTCGAAAAGCGTGCCTTTAAAAAGGCGGCCGGCCTGATGCACGAGCATCTGCAGCATGCCATTGATCAGCTGGCCGCTGAGATCTGATCTGCGGTTTTTCCTATTTCCCTTGGATCCGCCGCAGGCTCTGTAAAAAGCGCATTGCAATATTAAAGGAAGCGTTAACGTCGGCATGCTGTTCTTTTCCGCAGGCTGGGCAATCCTCAAAGACGCAGTAAAAACGACTCTGCTGCGAATCCTTAACGTTTAAATATCGCGGCGCTCGGCGCAGATTGCGAGCAATCAGCCGTTTCAGCGCACCGCTGTCCTTCTTCAAGTCATAAATTCTGTCTTTGAGCTTAAGGCGCAGCTGAGCGCGCGCAGTTTTACTCTTCGTTTTCTCGTCTGCGGTAAAAAGAACGATGCGCTGACCTTCCAGGATCAGCACGCCGTCTTTGACTTCTACTTTGGCGCCCTTCTTTTTGGCCGCCTCAAAGAAATCATAAACATTTTTTCCGCAGATATGGCAGATACGGCTGGTACCTGATGCCGATACACCAAAGCCCGGGGAGAATATCAGATCTTTAAGTCCATTATTTTTTAATGAATCAGCAACCTTGTACATGGTTGAAACGAACTTAGTCTCTCCCATCCAAAAGTTCTGCCGCGCAGTCTGATGCTCTTTAATAGAGTCGTACAAGTAGAAGGAGTTGACTGCTTTATACACATTCTGCAATGCCCTGCCGCCAGATTCAAGGTTAGAAACATTTCTCTCCAGGATTGGAAATGCCCTAAATTTCTCCATTAAGGCCGCAATCACGCCGCACACGTCGCCTGTGACATTCTTCCTGATATTAAAACGCGAAGATCCGGCCGATTGCGAAAACTTCACCGGACGCTGATTTTTACGATAATGCTTCACATCTGAGATTAAAGCTTTGAACGAATTGACCCTGACATATCCGCAGAGGTAGGTACGTTCACTTTCAGGCCGATCCAGGTAATCAATAGGCATCACCGTGAAAGCAATACCAAATTCGCCCTGATCAATGCCGATAATGTTTTCAAAAGGCTTATAAGTCTCATCACTGCTCACAAGATCTTCTTTAAGAGGCAAACAGGCCTGAATTTCAACCGAGCTGACCTGCTGCTGCTCTTGATCAACAAAAACAGAAGCTAAGATCTGCATTTCTGATAAATGAGTCCTGCCAAACAACAGACTATCCAGCAGAGCCTTATAGCGGCTATTGCCGATCAAGCGGAATAAAGAAGCTTTCTTCGGCTTCTGAAAACTAATACCCTTATCATTTACTTTCAACACCAAAGGCGGGGGATCCTTCTGCTTCGCATAAGCAGTGGACAGCTGCGCAAATTTAGGATCAAAACACCAATCATGCGGCATCTGCTGCAGCAGCAAAGCGAGCTCCGGCTTTGTATCGCTGCTTTTTATTTTTGCCAGCAGACTGAAAAGTTTATTCGTATCAATCAACCCGTCACTGCGCTGAGACTGCATCACTGCCTGCTGCAAATCCTTATCCTTCAAAGAGTCTCTGAAGGCTTTAGGCATGGCCCATGCGCTCTTACCAGGCTTTACTACATAAAAGAGCTCATGGTAAATAGGCTTAAAACACAGATTAGTAAACACCTGTCGATTTAAGGACTGCTGAAATAATGAACTCAATTCGCTGAAAAACGAATTTAAAATTTTGTTGGCTGCCATGGCAGGAGTTAAGCGCTGCAGTATCGGCAAGGGCATCACCAAAGATAAACCGATTTTTTCGACCTCAGCATAAATCTCCTGCAGCGAAAAATCATCCGGCAGAAGAGCGCATTTCACCATTTGCCAGCACAGCTTAAGCTTTAAGGCCGTAACTGCTGCTGCACCTGCAAATGGCTGATCATCTAATCTGTCAATAAATGCATCTAAGGAAGACAAAACATCTCCTCGATGGCAGACCGCCCAAGAGCTCAGTGCAAAGGGCTGACGTTTATCTGATGAAAATGAATTTTTATAAATCACCCCTTGAGCAGAATAGATCAATTTATGGGCATTAATTGGCGTACAAAAGCGACCGTCACTGCCTTTAATCAGTTGATGATCCGTTTGGGAAAAATCTAACTCAGCCGCCCCTCCGTCCTGCCCCTCCTGAATAAGGCCGCGGTCTTCCTCTTTCAAAATATTGGTGCGGCAGAACCATTCCTTAAACAATTCAGCTGCTGGATCATACTGTCTTTGCACCAACTTAATAAATCGGCTCAAGATCTTACGCAACTCCTGCTCTGTCTGTGCTAACTTGTCCAGCTTAGCACCACGTATCTCTGAGCCAATCAGCTCACTGCACTTGTCAAGAGCAATCTGCAGCTGTCGGCAGCGAACAGTCTGTGCTGATGTTTCTGTTAACAAATCATTTTTAGTCAATTGATACGTATTGATCTTTTTAATTTTAGTTTCAAAAAAGAGATCCCAGTCCTGCCACAAAGCATTCACTTCATCATTAGTCTTCGGGTAAACCTTAACCAGATCGTTATCAGCAAAACGCTCAGCATCGAACTTGACAATCTGATTAATGGCATTTTTTAAAGAGCGGTACAAAGATTGAAGTGCTTGAGAGCTATCGCGGAAGTTTGCAACCGCCAGCACATCCTTTTTCTCAGCATAGGTGTCTGGTACTAAACCAAACAGGATTTTTAAAGCTGACTCCGCTGCGGTTCTGCAGTTTTCGTATTCCGTCGCTGCATTTTCAAACTCCGAAAGGGATAGATTATTGAGCGCCAAAATTTTATCGACATCTGCCGAATGATCCAGAATTAATGAAGGCAGTTTCAGCTGCACAGGCCGTTCTTTCAGTGCTGCTAATATTTCAAACAGTCGATCAAGAAACAAAGCGCACCAGCCGCTGATAAAGGCCCCTAGCTGCTTTCTAAAGTTGTTCAGATTAAATTCAACTGACTGCAAATTTGGCAGAGCCGTCATGGCGTCAATCACGTTCAATAACGGTTGTAGACCGCCTGTAGGCAGTTTATAGCGCTGTCTTAATTCTTCGGGAGAGATCTTACCTTCTTTGTATTGTTTAACAGCTTCAAGTCCCTTGCCAAACAGCCAATTGAATCCATTAACCTGCTGACTGGTAATCATGCGCAATTCAAGGAAAGACTGCAGCCTCTGCTTTAATTTATCGACCTTGTTTACTTCAAAGTGCTCAAATAGAGTCCTTAACTCATCTCGGTCTGGGCATTCTGACAGAGCTAAAGAAATCAAAGAATAGAAAGCACTGTCAGGATGGTATTCCAGTATAGGCAGCGATGCATCATAGGTAACTATTGAATCAGAACGCACTTCGCTGCTGTCATCTGCCAATGATGCCAGCTGCAAATTAAGCCGCAGCTCTTGATCTGCAAAATATCTATCGATTGCTGTCAGGGAATCATGCAGAGAGCTGCCTCTGCCTTTTTTGTTAAATATTTCAGTCCATTTGCCCTGCTGACTCTGTAAAATCAAAGTATCAGCCAGGTAATTAAGAAACGATTGCTCTTTAGGATGCTCACCATCAGCTATCAGTTTTAATTTACTTTGCAGCTGGAGTTTCAAATTGTCTACATTGAGCTCTTTTGCCCGCGGGGCTGCAGAAAATGCTTGTACAATGGCTGAAGGACGCCACGCCGCATTATCCCTGCCAAAATATTCTGTCAGCTGCTTCGCATAATTATCATCCTCTGCTTTAGAAAAGTAAGCGGATTCCGCGGCTGCTGCACTATCATGGATTCTGAATTGAGACAGCAGCAGACGAGCCCACAGTTCAAATTGTGAGCCGTCATTATTTCCTGCAATCACATTATAGTCATGCAGTAATTGTTGATAGAAGTTTTTAAGATCAGGCAGAAGATCAAACGGAATTTCAAGGGGAAATTTGAAGGTTCTGGTTTGAGTCGATTGCTTTTTTGAGTTTGGGAAAAATCTGCCTGCAGCTAGATTGCGGCGAAAACGTTTTAACTCAGCTCCGCTTTTTAATTGAAGATCTTTATACCCAAACTTCCTTCCTGTATTTTGATGGTAAGCATCAAACTCATTCAAATCAATAATATGCATATTTTCCCCTTTTATAATTGTAATTTTTAATCTGTTGACATCCAGCTTACAACATTTTAATATTCAGAGCAAACATTCCAGTTTGCCCACTCGGATCACTAGATCCTTTCCTCAAGCAGCTGGATCCACCGGGGCGACTGGACACCAAAAGCCCCACCCAAATCTAAATATATTTACCCAACGGGGTTATCGGTTCCGGTACTTCTCCGGGCAGCTTATAACCGACCTGCGGAGGGCGGCCTCCTTTCTTTTTCCCCTCTACCGGCGGTATGAAGTTTTTACTTTCTCCGAGCAGGTACGATCTCAGCGCTAACACAATACCATGAAGCAGGTTTTTACGCCGCAAGAATTGCCGCGTTGCTGGCACATATACCACTTCATTTAGAAGATCTTTCAAATTTTCCAAGGCAAAAGCCGTAAAAGAATCCTCTTCAATCCCTTGCTCGGCCGTAAAAGCAACCGCACTCTCAATAATATAGCGGTAAGGTTCCATCAAGTCATAGGGCAGTGAAGGATAAGATGACGGCTGATGAAGATAGGCATGGCACGGAGATAATTTATGAAAAAGAATCCAGCGTAACAGGATCCCGTACATAAAGAACGAGCACGCATCCAAAGCTGCCGATATATGATTCTTGCCGCGCCTTGTCCAATCAGGATGCTTAAGCGACGTGAACCATTCCTTCCAAAATTTAGCAGTTATCTCTGCTTCTATAGCTCTAACTGTTTCAACCGTACGCGCTTTCTGCAAACGCTCCTTCCCTACATCAGCAAAGGTAACAGCATACTTAAATCGATCCAACCTCTCACGGATAAGGATACGCGCGATATAAGTGCATTTAATGGCATTTTGCCTGTATAAAATTTGCTGGGTCAAAACATCTTGATCATCTGTATGAGGAGATGAATACATAATCGCGGGGTACTGCATATTACGCCGATGAATCATAAGAGTAATATGATAGGCGCACACGCTGTCCAAAAACTCTACAGGCAAATTTCCTGAGCACCCATAGAGCATGATAAAGTCAATATTGGCTAAATTTATCTCCAGATCTCCACCTTTAAACTCAATTTTCCATTTACCCCGCCCCTTAAGTTTGGAGATTTGCTTTAAATAAGGGATCCATAAACTTACACGACGCCCCTTAGCATTGGATTTCCAAGTCCAGATAAAATCGCTGTGCTGCTCGTTTGTAACCTCCTGCATATTCTCCTCTCATTAGCAGATCTGAATGCTGTCATGCCCAAACTTCAGCCTACCATAAACACCGTATTGTTCCCCTAACAGCTGCAGCATAAGCGTCGTTTTCACTGGCGACAATATCATCATTATCTAGGCCTGAAACGAGCAATTTAAACAAATTGTACACGTCATGGACGAAAACTGGCGCCAATGCTGCAATGCTGCAATGCTGCAATGCTGCAATGCTGCAATGCTGAGAGTATACCGGCATGAAGTAAATGATTCGATAGAGCTAATTGGTTGTATCAGGCTTTTTGAAAATTATACAATTTTTTCAATGCTTATACTCAATAGTAATGAATTATTTATATTAATTAAGCACCTAGTTTTAAATATTCAAACGATATTAAACCTTGTAAATACCTTATTTTTGCCATATACTCTCAGCAAATAGGTGATGTTTGAGGTACAAAAACCCAAAGTGGCTCAGCAAATAGGTGATGTTTGAGGTTAAAGCGCCCTCAATGACTCAGCAAATAGGTGATGTTTGAGGCTGGGTGAGCGCTCAGGACTCAGCAAATAGGTGATGTTTGAGGAAACTCCGTCAATGTCGTGCTCAGCAAATAGGTGATGTTTGAGGTGAGCACAATCAAGACGGCCTCAGCAAATAGGTGATGTTTGAGGTTTTCCGGCAGGCTCCGACTCAGCAAATAGGTGATGTTTGAGGATGGGGCCATGTAAGATTCTCAGCAAATAGGTGATGTTTGAGGTATCAGCCGGTTTGTTTCCTCAGCAAATAGGTGATGTTTGAGGTTCGTTACCTATTGCCTTTACTCAGCAAATAGGTGATGTTTGAGGGTAGTCAGTCGACATTCTCTCAGCAAATAGGTGATGTTTGAGGTATCCAAAGAGGGTCTTGCTCAGCAAACAGGTGATGTTTGAGGAATCGGCCAGCTGCATCCCTCAGCAAACAGGTGATGTTTGAGGCCTAATGATGCACAAAATCTCAGCAAACAGGTGATGTTTGAGGCTCGTCAAAACTGATGCTCAGCAAACAGGTGATGTTTGAGGGCCTGTATGGGGCATCACTCAGCAAACAGGTGATGTTTGAGGAACCACCAAGTGATTGGACTCAGCAAACAGGTGATGTTTGAGGACGCTAATGGCTGCGTAACTCAGCAAACAGGTGATGTTTGAGGGAAGGCAAAAGTCCCCGGCTCAGCAAACAGGTGATGTTTGAGGTGTGTGCGCCGCGCTATCTCAGCAAACAGGTGATGTTTGAGGTTAACAACATCGCCCTCACTCAGCAAACAGGTGATGTTTGAGGACGTAGGCACCGGCAGTCCTCAGCAAACAGGTGATGTTTGAGGACTTTCGGCTCAGAGGTGGCTCAGCAAACAGGTGATGTTTGAGGTAGTACATCTGCAGTGCGCTCAGCAAACAGGTGATGTTTGAGGATTTCCCGGCGCATATATCTCAGCAAACAGGTGATGTTTGAGGCGGCACCGCCATGTATGACTCAGCAAACAGGTGATGTTTGAGGTGGCGGGACGGAAACCAGCTCAGCAAACAGGTGGTGTTTGAGGTAAACGAGGTATTTACATCAACCTGCTACAACAAAGACAAAAAATAACCCCGCTCTCTGCAGAGATCACCTTCTGCGTCAAGTGGGGCTTTGAGCTCCCTTAGGCTGTACGCCTAAGGGGCTGGGCAAAATCCCAATTAGAGGAACTGGAATGCCGAACGGGCGATCATCAGCTCTTCATTGGTCGGGATCATATAGACCTTCACCTTGGAGTTGGGGGTAGAGATCAAGCCGCCGGTGAAGCCTAAGCGGGCTAAGGCCTTCTTATTGAGCTCCTCATCGAGCTCAACGCCCAGGCATTCCTTGAGCATCTCACAGGTGATCTTGCGGGCTTCCCAGCAGTTTTCACCGATGCCGCCGGCAAATACAATGGCGTCCACATGCCCCAGCGGGACATAGTAGCTCATGATAAATTTGGCAAGGCGGTAGCAGAAAGCATCCAGGGCCAGAGTGCACTTCTCGTCGCCGTTCTCGTAGCCTTCACAGATCGGGCGCATGTCGGAAGACACGCCGGACAAGGCTAATAAGCCGGACTTCTTATTGAAGATCTCCTCGACCTGGGCTGCAGTTAAGCCCTTGCGCTCGCACAGGAAGAACACCACCGACGGATCGATGGAGCCGGTGCGGGTAGCCATCACCAGACCGTCCAGCGGGGTAAGACCCATGGAGGTATCCATGCACTTGCCGCCCTTGACCGCGCAGACCGAAGCGCCGCCGCCTAAATGGCAGGTAATGACGTTGGTGTCATCGAGCTTTTTACCTAAGTATTCAGCGGCCTGAGTGGCTAAATACTGATGGGAGGTACCGTGCGCACCGTAGCGGCGAATGCCTAAATCCTTGTAGTACTCTTCAGGGATGGCAAAGCGATAGGCCACCGGCGGCATGGTCTGATGGAATGCGGTGTCAAACACCACCACATGCGGAATGTTGGGGAAAGACTTGCGGGCAGCCTCAATACCGAGGATGTGCGCCGGGTTGTGCAGCGGAGCGAACGGAATGACCTTGCGGATGTTCTCCACCACGGTGTCATCCACCAGGGTAGGCGCACTGTAGAACTCGCCGCCGTGCACAATGCGGTGACCGCAGGCGGCAATGGCGCCTAACAGATCAGGGTGCGGGGCCAGAATGTTTTTGACGAGGTACTCCAGAGCCTGGCCGTGATTGTTGCCGGCGATGGAAGCCTTCTGCTTAGGCTCATCGCCAAAGCGCCAGGAAATTTCAGCCTCCGGCAGACCTAAAGCCTCGGCGATGCCGCTTAAAAAGACGTGGCCGTCAGCCGGATCCATGATGGCGAATTTTACGGAGGTGCTGCCGCAGTTGATTACCAGTGCTAATTTATTGAAACCCATTTAAAAACCTTTTTACTTACAGTCAAATCGCAGTCCAGGCTGAGTTTTAAATTATTCCTCTGTCAGCTTTAGTGCAGAGCAGTAATGAAAAACAGCCTAAACCTGCATCAGACTTAAAATGCATAACACAAAAACAGCAGGCCGGCAGCTGCCGGCTTAACTTTCAGCCGCGAGTATTTTAACATTTACGGGTGCTTTATAATGTTTGCGTTTTAGTGACCCAGCTCAAGGTTTTAAAGATGATCGACGTTTCCGGACTTCGCAGAAGCTATTCTCACGGCGGATTATCAGAAAGTGATCTGACCTCCGACCCGATTGATTTGTTTGAGCGCTGGCTCAAGGAGGCCATTGATGCCGGACTGTACGACCCCAACGGCATGGTGGTGAGCACGGTCAACGCGCAGGGACAGCCGCACTCGCGCATGGTGCTGCTTAAAAATTACGATCATAAATCCCTGGTGTTCTACACCAACTTCGGCTCCCGCAAGGCCCGCGACATTGCCGACAATCCTAAGGTCAGCATCTTATTTCCCTGGTATTTCCTGGAGCGGCAGGTGATCTTTACCGGCACCGCAGCCAAAATGTCCATGGCCGAATCTCTCATTTATTTTAAAAGCCGCCCGCGCGACAGTCAGATCGGCGCCTGGGCGTCGCATCAATCCGCGCGCATTTCCGCGCGTTCAGCGCTGGAGAGCAAATTCATGGAGCTCAAGCAGAAGTTCAAGGACGGCGAGGTGCCGCTGCCGACCTTCTGGGGCGGATACCGCGTGACCTTCGACAGCGTGGAGTTCTGGCAGGGCCGCGTCAGCCGCCTGCACGATCGCTTTATGTACACTAAAGACGCCGCCGGCACCTGGCAGGTCGAGCGCTGGGCTCCGTAATGCGCTTATTCGCTCCGCTGCAGCTTGCCATCGCGCTGCGCTATGCCCTGTCCGGCAGGACCCATAAATTCGCCTTTTTGGTGGCCTTGATGGCTTCCCTGGGCATGGCGGTCGGAGTATGCGCCCTTATCACCGTTTCTGCAGTGATGAGCGGACTGCAGACGCGCCTTAAAGATGCAGTGCTATCCACTGCAGCGCAGGCAGTGGTGCAGGTAAAAGACGAACATACCATCCACTTTCTGCTCTCGCTGCCTGAAGTCACCGCACTGATGCCTTACCTTTCAGGTCAGGTACTGCTGCAGACGCCGGATGGGATGCAGCTGGCCGATTTCACGGGCTATGATCTCTCTGCCCTGCAGGGAAAATCCGCTGACGCAGCGCCTGCGCCCCAGTCTTTAGGCCTGCCCCAGCCGCCCAAGGCTGGCTCTTACGCGCTCATTGCCCCGCAGCTCTTTTTACTCGAGCACGGCTTGAGCCTGGGCTCCAATCTGCGCCTGATCGCCGCCTCCAATGCCCGCTATACCCCCTTGGGACTTACCCCGACGCAGCGCATCTTTACCGTCGCCGGCTCTGCCGCCCTGCCGCTGCCGCCGGGATCAGCTGTAACCTTAATTGCAGCCTTAGAGGACGTGCGCCGCCTGCTGCGCACTAAAGAGCAGGCCGTACGCCTCTTTTTGAGCGATCCTTTTGCCATTGAATCCGTGGCGCAGGAGCTGACGGCCGCGGGCCTTACCTTCACGGACTGGCGCGCACAGCAGGGCGATTTCTTTAAAGCGGTGGCCCTGGAAAAGCTCTCAATGTCGGTAATGCTGTGCCTTATCATCGTCACAGCCGCCTTCAACATCCTATCAGCTTTAACCATGCTGGTGAGCGCCCGCACCCGCGAGATTGCCGTGCTGAAAACTTTAGGGTGCTCGCGCGGCTTCATCCTGCAGATTTTCCTGCTGCAGGGCCTGATCTGCGCCGCAGCCGGCATTGCCCTGGGCGTGGCTGCAGGCATTCCGCTGTCCCTGCACGCCCAGGAAATTTTAAGCCTGATGGGCATTTCCATCACGACAGGAGAGCTTCCCGTGGAGCTCAACCCGGGGCACATTGCCCTGATTGCCTTAAGCTGCCTGACCTTATCGGCCCTGTGCACCCTTTATCCGGCCTTAAAGGCCGCTTCCTGCGCCCCGGCGGCGCATCTCTCAGCCGCCTGAAGGAGCCCCCATGTCCGCAATTTTAACCGCCGTCAACTTAGTTAAAACCTACACCGAAGGCAGGATCGCCGCCCCGGTGCTCAAGGGGCTGAACCTTGCCGTACCTGCACAGCAGCTCACCGCTGTCGTGGGCCGCTCGGGCTCGGGCAAGAGCACTTTGCTGCACATTTTGGGAACCTTGGACCGGCCGACCTCCGGAGAGCTGTGGTTTGAAGATCAGAACGTGCTGAAGCTGTCGGATAAGGCCAGGGCGCAGCTGCGCGCCCGGCATCTGGGCTTTGTCTATCAGTTTCACCATCTGCTGATGGACTTTACCGCACTTGAAAATGTGGAACTGCCGCTGCTGATTGCCGGAGTGCCGGAAAGTAAAGCGCGTGCGCAGGCAGCTGAGTACTTAGAAAAAGTGGGCCTTAAGGACAAGCTCCATTTCAGGCCCTCAGAGCTCTCGGGCGGACAGCGCCAGCGCGTGGCCATCGCCCGCGCGCTGTGCCCCCAGCCTGATCTGATTTTGGCCGATGAGCCTACCGGCAATCTGGATGAAGCCAATGCCGCGCAGATCTTCAGGCTCTTTGAAACTCTGGTGCGGCAGGAGCGGCGCGCCGTGGTGATGGTGACGCATGATCAGAGTCTGGCGGCCAAATGCGATCACGTCTTTGTGCTGGAAAACGGCCGCGGAGCTTTTAAGGGAGCAGCTGATGATGCCGCTGTATCTTAAGCTGGGACTGCGGTTTTTCCGCTCCAAAAGCACGGCGGCGCTGGCGCGCTTCATCTCCTTTGCCGCAACAGCGGGGATCGCAGCCGGCGTCTTTGCCTTGATTGCCGGACTTTCCGCCATGAACGGCTTTGAGCGCGAGCTTACACAGCGCGTGCTGGCGGTGATCCCCTCCGCTCAAATCAAGGCGCAGCACGGATCGTTTGCCCATGCTGAGGCCTTTGCCGAGCGCCTTGCGGCCCAGCCGCAAATCATGGCCGCCGCGCCGGTGCTGGAGCTGCAGGCAGTGCTGGCCGCAGGCGGCAGCTTCGCGCCGGTGCTGTGCTGGGGAGTGCAGCCTGAGCTGCAGAATCGCATCACTGCGGTAGAACCCTTTCTCTCTGCCCCTTTAAGCGCTCTGAGCGCCCACAGAGAACCGGCTGATTTAAATGATCCGCTGCCGCTTATCATCGGCGCCGGAATAGCCCGGCGTCTTGGGCTTGAGACCGGCTCTGCGGTAAATCTCTATGTGACAGGCGGGAACGGTAAAGACGGCGCGGCGCAGGATGGGGCTGACATCTTTAAGAGTCCGAAGATCATCGTCGCGCAGGTGGTCGGCCTGCTGAGTATCGGCGGGCAGCTGGATTCAGCTGCCGCTTTTGCAGACTTGGAGACCCTGCTCAAAGCAGCGCAGCTGCCCGGCCCCAATCAAATTCAGCTCAAGACCGCAGATCTCTTAGCAGCAAAGCAGCAGGCCTACGCCGCAGCGGCGGCGACAGCCATGGAGCCCTGCTTTGTCGAGTCGTGGCTCTCGACCCAGGGCAAGCTGTACCATGACATTCAGATGATCCGCGGGATCATGTATCTGGCCATGATTTTGGTGATGGCGGTAGCTTCCTTCAACATCGTGTCCACCCTGGTGATGGCGGTCAGCGATAAGAAAAAGGAAATTGCCATTCTGCTGACCATGGGCGCGCCGCGCGCTCTCATCGTAAAGGCCGTCTGCGTGATGGGCTTGTGCTCCGGACTCAAAGGCGCGCTCATCGGCGCGGTGCTGGGCACCGCCGCGGCCTGCTGGCTGACGCCTGTCACTCAATTTTTTGAGGGGCTTTTGGGCGTTAAGTTCCTGAACCCTGAAATCTACTTCATCGATTTCATCCCCTCAGAGTTTCACCCTGCAGATGCGGTGCTGGTTGTCGGCTGCGCCCTTTTAATGAGTCTTGTGGCCGCGCTCTATCCGGCCCTGCGGGCAGCGAAGACGCAGCCGGCCTTGGAACTTAACAGTTAGTCAAGCAGACTCACAGACTCAAAGCCGCGCCGATATGCGCCGCCACGCCGCTCTTTAAGGCCTCGTCCGCGATGACGAACTTGTCGGAGTGATTGTTGGCGGCCTGCTCAGCGCCCGGAGCATCTACGCCCAGGAACATAAATACTCCCGGCACCTTTTCTGCATAAAAGGAGAAGTCCTCCGAAGCGCCAGGATTCCAATCAGAAATTTCAGCGTCCAGCCCAAGATCCTGCAGCGCAGCCGCAAGCTTCTGCGCCTCTGCCGGATCGTTGTACGTCACCGGATAAATCTCAATAATGCGCGGTAGAGCTTTGGCGCCGTAAGCCTGAGCGGTATGTACCGCCACTTCAGGGATGCGCTTTAACAGCGTATCGCGGATCTGCTTGTCATTGGCGCGGATCGTGCCTTCAAGCTCGGCGCTGCCTGCCATCACATTGGAGGTTTCACCGGCCTGCAGGCGGCCGACCGTCACCACGCCCATGCCGCGGGTGAGATCGATGTTGCGTGAGACCAGCTGCTGCAGATTCAGCACCAAGGCAGAGGCGGTCAAAACCGCATCGACGCCGGTCCAAGGCATGGCGCCGTGCGCCTGCTCGCCCTGCACCTTAATTAAGAAAGCGTCCACGCTGTTGAGCGCCGCCCCTTTGGCGATCAGAATTTTGCCGGCCGGCTGGCGCGCCATCACATGGATGCCGTACATCTTCTCAATCTGATAATCCTCAAGCAGGCCGTCAGCCACTAAAGCGGCGGCTCCGGCCAGCTTCTGCTCCTCTAAGGCATACGGATCATCGATGGAATCGCCCTCCTCCGCCGGCTGAAAGACGAAGATCACGGTGCGATCTATTTCATCGCGATGCGCTGCCATGATTTTGGCAGCCGAAAGCAGCATGGCCATGTGGGCATCGTGGCCGCACATGTGAGAAACCGCGGTCTCTTTCCCAAAAATAGTGCCTGTGGCAGTGCTGGCATACGGCAGGCCGGTGTGCTCGGCAATAGGCAGAGCGTCGATGTCGGCGCGCAGCCCGATGGCATGCCCCCTGCCCTCATTTAAGATACCGATGACGGCCGTGGGGGCGTGCTTAGTGCCTTCAATGACCTTGATGCCCTGGGCGCGCAGGAAGTCGGCGATGTAGGCCTGGGTCTGCACTTCCTGATTGCCCAGCTCCGGATGCTGGTGCAGGTAATGGCGCATCTTAACCGTATTGGGGTATTCCGCCTCGACGGCGTTTTCAAGCCAGTCGGGAGCGGCGGCCCTGGCGCTCTGGGCGCAGGTCAAACCTGCAGTTAAGAGCAAAGCGGCGCTGAGCGCGGCGGTGATTAACGTGCTTTTAAACCTCATTAATGCTTCTCCTCTTCATATTTCTTTGACCCTGCTTATCTTACACTACCCTCAGGCCCGCCCCGTTTTCGCGGTATAATGCCCCGCAGTTTTTTGAAGCAGATTAAAGCATTACTGCCCTTTTTCTAATGCAGCGCCTATCGCCCAGGATAGGCCTCGGAGCCTTTTATGTTATTTGATGATCCGGCCTTAAAAGCCCTTAAGCAGAGTTTTGACAGTCAGAAGGAGCGCGCCGAAGGCGTCGTGCGCGCCAGCGACCGCGGTTTCGGCTTCATGGAAACCGCTGATCGCGATTCCTACTTTATTACGCCGCAGGACATGAAGAATCTGCTCCACGGCGACAAAATCTCCGCCATTATCACTGAGGACAATCAAGGCCGCCGTCAGGCCCAGCCTGAAACTCTGGTGGAAAGCGCCTTAAGCGTCTTTGTAGGCCGCATCACCATCAACAGCGCTGAAGGCAGGCGCCGCATCTTCGTCACCCCGGACAGCCCGACCATTAAGAACAGCTTTGTCTGCGACGATCACCGTAAGGACAAGTCCGCCGAGCTGCACTCCGGCGACTGGGTCAGATGCCGGCTTACCCGGCACGCTTTAAAGGATAAGAACTTCCGGGCGGAGATCTTTGAATACATTACCTCCGCCGCAGATCCCAAGGCCCCGTGGACCGTAAGCCTGCGCGCGCTCGATCTGCCGCTGGAGTGCCCGGCGCTGCCTGCTGATCTTAAATTTAACGATCAGGATCTGCCGCGCGAGGATTTAACCGCCCTGCCCTTTATCACTATCGACAGCGAGAAGACCAAGGACATGGACGATGCGCTCTATATCGAAAAAAAGGATGACGGCTCCTTTGTGCTGTTTACCGCCATCGCCGATCCAACCGGCTATATCGATGAGAGCTCTCCTTTAAACGCGGAGGCGGCAAAGCGCGCCTTCTCCATCTACCTGCCCGGCCGCGATATTCCGATGCTGCCGCGCGAACTGTCCGACGATCTGTGCTCGCTGCGCGAGGGCGTCGAGCGCCCGGTGCTGTGTGCCAGGATCCCGGTAACCGCCGAGGGCGCCGTGCTCTCTGAGCGCACCGTGTTTACCTTAGCGACCATCAAATCCCAGGGCAAGCTGATCTACAATCAGGTCTCGGACTTCCTGGAAAAAGGCAGCGCAGAGGGCTTTGTCCCCAGCGACGCCGTGAAGGCCCAGCTTGAGATCCTCACCGCCTTTACCCAAGTGCGCGATGCCTACCGCAGCAGCCATGCCGCGCCCTTCCGCAACCGCCCGGATTATGAATTTGTGCTCACCGAGGACGGGGCTTTAGATCATATTGAAGTCAATTACCGCCGCATTGCCAATCAGATTGTCGAAGAGTGCATGATCACCGCCAATATTGCCTGCGGCGATACTTTAGCGGCCCATTTCAATGCCGGCATCTTCAATACCCATAAGGGCTTTGACGCCGGTGAACTGCAGGACGTACTCGATCTGCTGCGCCATGAAGGCTTTGAAGGCGCGACCGCCCAGAGCCTGCAGACTATAGAGGGCTTCAGCGCAGTGCGCCGCTTTGCCGCCGCGCAGGAGAGCGGTTATTTAGACGGGCGCATCCGCAAAATGCAGGAATACTCGCAGATAAGCGATCATCCCGCGCCGCACTTTGCCTTGGGCCTGAAGAATTACGCCACCTGGACCTCTCCTATCCGCAAGTACGGCGACATGATCAATCACCGTCTGCTGAAGGCCTTAATCTTAAAGAGCGCATCGCCTAAGCTGCCTGACGATGAGACCCTGGCTTCCATGAATCAGGCCCGCCGCCTCAATCGGCAGGCCGAGCGCGCAGTGCGCGACTGGCTGTACGTTGACTACCTGCGTCCGGATGTCGAGAAGAAGACCGTATTCCACGCCGAGATCTTTGACGTGGTGCGCGGCGGCCTGCGCCTCAGTCTGCAGGAAAACGGCGCCATGATTTTCATCCCCTCTTCAATGATCACCGAAGATCGGACCGCCATCGAGTTCTCCGTCAATACCGGCGAGGTGCTGGTTAAAGGACAGTGCGCGCTGCGCCTTGCCGACGTCATTGAAGTGCGCCTGGTGGAAATCAACCGCGGCACCAGATCCATCCTGGGCTGTCCGGTCAATCCGGTGGGCGGTCTGATGCTGCCTGATCCGCAGGCCGTACTGGCGCGGAGAAAATAGCCATGGCTCTTTTGCAGGAGTATCGCCAGCTTAAGGAAAACTTCTTTATCATGGGCGGGCATCTGGCCGATGATCTGTGCCAAGGCGCCCTGCCGGCCATTTTGGCCTTTATGTATGTGGAAGGCCGCCTGACCTCCTACGCGGATGTGGCCTTTTTGGTTATGGCCGCCACTTTGATGAACGCCGCGGCGCAGCCCTTAACCGGACTGTGGGCCGATAAGCGCCCACGCCCCTATTTGATGTGCCTCGGCATGCTCACCGCAGCCGCCGGCATTATGTTTACGGGTCTGGTGGAATCCTTTTGGATCCTGTGCCTGCTGGTTGCCGTCAACGGTCTGGGAGCTGCAGTATTTCACCCGGCTGCCGGCAAGCTGGCCAACATCTTTGCCAAACAGCATGTCGGCAAGGGCATGTCTATTTTCTCGGTGGGCGGCAACATCGGCTATGCCTTAGGTCCCCTGTACTTTACGGCAGGCTACATGATCTTCGGCCTTAAGGCTACTCTGCTGATCTGCCTGCCTGCGCTCGTCATGGCGGTAATTTTCATCGGGCGCAACCGCTTCTATACGCTTGCCACCAAGCGTCAGGAAAACCGGGTCAAGCGCCGCGCCGCGGCGGCTGCTTTAAAGGAGGATTACGCCGGTCTGACCATTCTCCTTGCCTTAGTGTTTGCCAGATCAGCGGCGATGTTCTCCCTGACCACCTTCCTGCCGCTCTACTTCATGCATGAGCTCAGCCTTAACGAGGAAAGCGCGGCCCTGACCAACAGCGCCGTGGCGCTGTGCGGCGCGGCGGCAACTCTGATCGGCGGCACATTTTCAGACAAATACGGCTTTACCCGCCTGGTGCGCTTAAGCTCGCTGTTGGCCGTGCCCTTTGCCGTGCTGTTTGTTCTGGCCGACAACGCCGTGCTCGCCTTATGCCTGCTCATCCCCATGGCCATGCTCTACTACACCGCTATGAGCCCCATTGTGGTCTTAGGGCAGCGCTATCTCTGCCTGCATCTGGGGCTGGCTACCGGTCTTACCGTAGGTCTGGGCATTACCTTCGGCGGCATCGTGGCGCCGGCGCTGGGCAAAGTCGGCGATGCTTACGGCCTTACCTGCGTGATGTTCATCATCGCAGGACTCTTTGCCTTAAGCGCCGTCATCAGTCTGTTCCTGCCTAAAACCAGTGAGGAAAGAACCGCAGGCTGACAGAAGGCGCAAAGTCTCTGCCCTCTAATGGATGCGCTGAAAATTTCCGCGCATCCATGAAATATACCCTCTCCAGCTTTTACCCCGCCGCAGCCGGTTAAAGGCTGCAGAAATGCAAATTTGCAGCAAAAATAAAGCGCTTTTGCACGCCGCCGTGACCGCCGGCGGCCGTTTTTAAGGGCTTTAGATACAGGTTGGGCAAAAGTGCCGTACAGTTTCAAAGAAAACGGCGGTATCAGTGAAAATGCGCACTTTCAGAAATTAAAGTCTTAAGGCCAATCGCAAATTGCGCCGCCGACTTTACCCGGCATAACAATAAGCTGCAGGCCCAAAGCGCAAACTTGCGATTTTGTTGCGCTTGATGTTTACGGCATAACATGCAGAAACCACGCTGCTGCAGGTTCAGCGCCGCAGGTCCCGATATTTCAATGAGCTGCACAGCCGCAGAGCGCTCAGGATTATGTCGCTTTTATTCCTGAAAGTAAGGCCGGCCCGGTTTGAAAGTCAGCATTCTCCTTTGCACACAAAAACTTAGCCGCAGCCGGGGTGCGCCAGGTCACATTCGCAAATTAGCCCTAAATTATATCCTTTGATATCAAAACGTTATTTTGAGATTTTGTGAAGCGCCGCGCATTTTAGTTCTGTCAGAGCGCCTAAGCTGAAAAAGCACAGGGTAAGTTCATGGGTTAAGTCCTGATCTCATCCTGTCAGGAGGCAGAGAGTTAAATCCTCTGCCATGCAATGCCGCAAAAAATAAGTTCAGGAGAGAGCCTTATTATGCTCAGTCTTCATACCCTTATGCGCCCTGCTCTGCGCAGAGCCGCCGTTCTATGCACCTCCGCTCTGCTGGCCGCCCTGCCGGCATGGGCTGCGGAGGAGGACGCACCATCCATCCTGCCCCCCTTAACCCTGCAGGCAGTTGACCTGTACGGCAGCTTCAACTTAGGCGCCCGCCTAGAGGCCCAATCAGAGCTGACCTCCCTCATAGGTCAGCCGGTCAGCGCCGAGCTGCTGGACCGGGTGCTGCAGCAGGTCAACAGTCACTACCGCGCCTTAGGCTACCGTCATGCCAAGGCCTATCTGCCCGAGCAGATCATAAAGTCAGACGGCCGTCTTAAGGTCTATCTGGCCAATGCCCGCCTGGATGAAGTCAGCTTTCTGATGCCGGAGGGGGAGTTTCTGCGCTCCGGCACTGCCGCCATGTTCAGAGAAGGCTTTGAGAGCTTTGAGGGCCAGCCCGTTAACGAGCAGGAGCTTGAAGGGCAAATCCTTAAGCTTGCCGACTTAGGCATCTTTGACCTGCAGGGCAGCTTTGCCCCCTCACAGACCCCGCCCTCACAGTGGGTCCCGGCCTGGCAGAACCTGGACCTCACGGCAGGTGAGAAGGACCCATTGTCCTTCTCCGTCTTTGCCGACAATCACGGTACCGAAGCCTCAGGCCGCTACCGCTTCGGCGGCCTGCTGAGCTGGCGCAATCCCACCAAAAGCGCCGACCTGCTCTCACTCTTTTATGCCCGCTCCTCCCATCGTCAGCACAATTACGCCCTGACCTATCAAATCCCGGTGTCCTCCCATCCCAC
>CALXNX010000004.1 GCA_944389865.1 uncultured Succinivibrionaceae bacterium | reverse complement strand
CAATGTTAAACCGCTGGACCAGCGGGGATAGCGCGTTGATACTGGCTCCAACAGGAGTCTTGAGCGCGAAGAAGCCCTTCCTTCTTCAAGGTGGGGAGTAGGTCACACCTAAACAGCCTGCGAGTAATTGACCGTCACCGCCCCAGTACCGGCTAAATCGCGGATCCCGTCGATGAGAAAATCGCTGGGGTCGATTTTATGGTGCAGATGATTAAAGCAGATTAAGGCTCCATCGTAGAGCAGCTGCATGCGGCAGCCCTGCGGCGGGGGAGGCGGATTCTGCCTTGCAGAGAGCGCTAAGCTCTTCTTTTTCTGGTACTCATCCAAGGGCACCAAGTGCTGACAGATGAGCGCGTTGATGCGCTCGCCCTTTTCACGATAGGTACTTTCATCAAGCTTTACGATGATGCTGGAGGCGTTTTCGCGGCGCAGCTGCTCCAGACTCATCAGTTCCTGTACGCGCAGGCGCGGCTGGGGACTGCCATCCTGCTGCGACAGCCAGCCGCGCACGACGATGATTAAGGGCGCAGGAGCGTAATGATCGGCATCGGTGATCTGCAGTGAAAGGCGCCCTTCTTCTGCCTTGCGCTGCGCAAGGATGGCGCTGAACTCTTCGGCGGCACGGCTGAAGAGGCTGAGTTCTAACTGCGAGGTGCTGTCATCAATGGTGATGATGTAGAACTTATGTCCGTCGTTCTTGGAGATCTTCTCGGTAAGATTGATCACTGCGCCGCAGACTGTGACCTCTACAGGACGCTCAGCGCTGCCCGGGCGCAGCCCGTCCAAATGCGTCCCTGCAAAGAAGGCCAGTTCCTGTTTATAGGCGTTGATGGGGTGGCCGGAGAGGTAGAGACCGAGGACGCCCTTTTCCAGGCTCAGACGGTAGTTGTCGGAAAACTCAGTGACTTTAACCAGCTCCGGCTTGGTCGCGGGACCTGAGGTTAAGGCGGCAAAGAGATCCATCTGCCCTGAGTCAGCGTCTTCCTCCAGGCGCTGGGCATATTTAATGGCGTTGGGGATAGAGGCCAGCATCTGCGCGCGCGACGGGCACAATTTATCGAGGGCCCCGCTCATAATCAGCGCCTCTAAGTTTTTCTTATTGGCAAAAGTGCTGCCGATTTTGCTGACAAAATCATAGAAGTCGGTAAAGGTTCCTTTCTCCTCGCGCATTTTGACCAGATGGGCGCAGAAATCCTCGCCTACGCCTTTGACCGCGCCGATGCCGTAGACGATCTCGCCAGCCTCGTTTACGCAGAAGTCAAAGCGGCCGGTGAGCACATCAGGCGGATTGACCTTGATCTTCAGGCGGCGGCATTCGGCGATATAGGTTACCAGCTTTTCAGTGCGCTGGCGGTCAGCGGTCATCATGGCCGCGAGGAATTCCGCAGGGTAATGGACTTTAAGCCACAAGGTCCACCATGCTACTAAGGCGTAAGCGGCAGAGTGGGACTTATTGAAGCCGTATTCGGCGAACATCTCCACCTGATCGAAGATCTTCATGGCGATGACCGGATCTTTGCCTTTTTTGATCGCGCCTTCTTTAAACACCGAGCGCTGACCGGCCATTTCCGCCGGGTTTTTCTTGCCCATAGCGCGGCGCAGAATGTCAGCGCCGCCCAGACTGTAGCCGGCCAGCACCTGCGCAATCTGCATCACCTGCTCCTGATAGACGATCACGCCGTAAGTGGAGTCCAAAATGGGCTTTAAGTCCAAGTCCTGGAAATCCGGGGACGGATAGCTCACTTCTTCCCTGCCGTGCTTGCGCTGCACAAAGTGATCCACCATGCCGCTCTTAATCGGGCCCGGGCGATAGAGCGCCACCAGAGCGATAAGATCGTCAAAGCGGTCCGGCTGCATCTGGCCGATAAGCTTGCGCATGCCCGCAGATTCGAGCTGGAACACTGCGGTGGTGTGGCCCTGCTGCAGCATGGCAAAGGAATCAGGATCGGCGTAGGGAATGGCGTGAATATCCAATAAGGACTGCTGCAGGCGCTGCTTTTTCTCATTGATCATGGTTAAGGCATCATCAATGATGGTAAGAGTCGTAAGGCCTAAGAAGTCGAACTTGACCAGACCTGCGTGCTCGACATCCTTTTTATCAAACTGCGTAATAGGGTTGCCGTCCGAGTCGAGCATCAGGGGAGCAAATTCGGCGGTGCGCGTCGGTGAAATCACCACGCCGGCGGCGTGCTTGCCGATATTGCGGATCACGCCTTCAAGGCGCATGGCGATATGAATGAGCTCTACGCGCTGCTTATCGTCATTAGCCTTAGCCTGCTCGTAAAGGGCCAAAAAATCGGGAGCCTCGCTCTCGCAGGGATTTCCCTTTTTGTCCCGGCCCATGACGCCCCGGAAGGTCAGACCAGGCTGCGTAGGCAGGAGCTTGGCTACATAATCCACTGCGCCGTAAGTCATGCCCAAGGCGCGGCCGGTATCCTTAATGGCGGCTTTAGCGGCCATGGTGCCGAAAGCTGCTATTTGGGAGACGGCGTTGGCGCCGTAATGCTCACGTACGTGATCGAGCGTCTTCTCACGGCGGCGCTGACAGAAGTCCACGTCAAAGTCCGGCATCGAGACGCGCTCCGGGTTTAAAAAGCGCTCGAAGAGCAGATCAAACTGCAGCGGGTCAAAGTCGGTGATTTTTAAGGAATAGGCCACTAAAGAGCCGCCGCCGGAGCCGCGGCCCGGCCCCACCGGCACGCCGTGATCTTTAGACCACTGAATGAACTCCATCACGATGAGGAAGTAGCCGGGGAAGTCCATTTTGATGATCACGTCAAGCTCAGTTTCCAGACGCTGTTCGTAAATGGGCCGCTTCTGTGCACGCACCTGCTCGTCCGGAAACAGAAACGCCAGGCGCTCATCCAAGCCCTCATGAGCCTTTTGGCGCAGGCAGTCAGCAGGAGACAAATTGCCCGTGGGGTAATGGGGCAGGCGCGGGTGATCAAGCTCAATAGTGACATTGCAGCGTTCGGCAATGCAGCGGGTGTTGGTCAGGGCCTCAGGGAGATCGGCAAAGAGTTCAGCCATTTCCTCAGGCGTACGGAAATACTGCTGCGGGCTGTACTCGCGGGCCACTTCCTTATTGCCGCGCTGACAGCCGCGCTGAATGGAGACCCGCACGTCGTGAATTTCGTAATCGGAAAAACCGTCAGCCGGGATATCGTTAGGGCCGTAAAGGAAGCAGCTGTCGTTCGAGGCGGCAGGCGGCAGACCGTACTGCAGGCACAGATCCAGGGCGCAGCGCTCAAACTCGCTTTCGCCGGCCCGGCCGGTGCGGGTGATCTCAAGGCAGAAGCGCCCGGGGAAATGCTCCTGATAAAAGGCTGTGCGCTGCGCGATCCCGGCCTGATCCTGCGCACGATTGAAGGCGGCGATATCGCCTCTGAACCCGTCAAGGAGGATCAGCCCCTCAGAGTATTTCGCCAGTTCATCAAGGCGCACTGCCGCGTTGAAGGCGCCGGCGTCCGATCTCAGCCAGGCAATGGAGAGCAGATCGTATAAATTCTGCTTGCCCTGCCGGTTCATGGCCAGGGCGGTGAGCCTGAAGGTCTGCTGACAGCCGTCTGCGGCCTGAGGCTCGGCGCACATTAAATCCGCCCCCATGATGGGCTTGATGCCGGCATTGCGGCAGGCGCTGTAGAACTTAATAAAGCCGCAGATGTTATTTAAATCTGTCAGGGCTAAAGCGGGGATCTTGAGCTGCTGGGCTCTTTTGACAATGGCCTCGACGCTCTGCAGACCGTCCAGGATGGAATAGTCCGAGTGCAGATGCAGCGGGATGTAGCAGATATCAGATGCGGGCATAAAGGGTGCTTCCTGAAAAGATCAGGGGCATTGTAGCAAAAATCAGCCCGCAGCGGCCCGGCCGTCTAGACTGCAGCGGCCTCGAGCCCGCGGCGCAGGGCGCGGGTGGCCGGTTGCAGCTGAATCATCCCGTCTGCCGTGCCGATAGGGGCATAGAGTCCTAAACGCCAGGCCAGCATGGCTGAATTATGATCCTGCGGCCTCTGCGGATTTACGGTTAAGGTGCCGCCGTCAAGTCGGCGCAGCAGCCGGCGTTTGAGATCCGGAGCTATTTTGCGCTGCATCAGGACCTGCGACTTAGGCGGGTGCAGCGGATCATTGAAGAAGGCCAGCAGATCGGCAGGAGCCATTAAGGCCTCCGTCTTAAAATCCAGGGTAAAGCGGTAGCCGCACAGATCCTGATTTACCGCCTCGATGAGGTTATTGGTCTCGGCATCGGGCACCTCCTGTGAGCGGCAGTGAAGACGCAGGGCGCAGGCGCGGCGGAAGTCGGCAAAATAGGCGTTGTAAAGCTCGCTGCATCTAATGCCGCACAGGTCGGCAAGCTCCGGCAGCTCACTGACGTCATTAAAGTCAGCCGGAATGGGGTTGAACTGCGGATACAGCTGCGGATAAAGCGCGGTTAATAATATGAAAGGCAGGGGCCGGCTGGTCAGCACAGTTAGGAAATCCGCAATCACCTCAGCTATGCCGGCGTACAGCTCCTTGGCGCCGTAATGCACCATCATCGGGGCGTCGATATTCTCCACGATGACATAGAGCGGATTTTTGTCGTGATGCCCTGACAGCAGCATGCTTAAATATTCATCTATGCTGAAATTTTCCTGCAGGCTCTGACCGACAGCTTTGGTCGAACCGGCTGCCAGTTTCAGGCGCAGCGCACGCTCAAAGAGCGCTGGGGTATCGCAGCTTATCTTGGCAAAATCTATATGCAGCACTTCCCCGGGCAGACAGCTGAATTTAGTTTTCAGGCCGGCAAGCTGCGGCGCCGTGCCGCCGGTCTGCAGGATGAGTTTAAGCTGCGAGCACAGCGTACTGAGCCCAAAGCAGGGCGGGCGGGACAGCATCACCCTGCGTCCGCAGCGGGTCAGCAGATGCAGCAGCGCAGGGGAATGATCAGTCAGCGGGCAGCCTTCCTGACGCAGCCTGCTGTAATCAGAAAGATTCAGGTCAAAGGGCATGGCAAGACCTTAAGCAGATTTACAAAAGTCCCCGCAGCGTTGCCGCACGGCAGCGCTGTACTGGCGTTAAAAATACGCTTTTGTTTAAAGCCTAGCACGAAAGGGGCCGTCAGAACCCTCTTGTGCCCTGGCTAAGGGCGAAAAATCTTCATTTTGTGAGCCAGGCTTAAGGATGGAAAAATACCCCTGTGATCTGCGGCTTTGCTGTGTACTGCGGGCGGACAGAACTATGCGGTAAGCCTGCGGCGCGCGACATCGGCGCTGAAGGTAGGCGCGCTTAAGGCCGCCACGCGGTTGACCGCCTGAATGATCTGCTCGTGCGCGCGCGACTTTAAACAGCACAAGCCCAAATTAAAATCGGGCAGGCCGTCTGAGGGCAGGATCTGCACGTCATTTTTAAAGGGCGAGAGCTCAACTACAAGGCTCGGGGCAATGGCCAGACCAAAGCCTAAGGCGCACAGACTGACAATGGCCTCGTGCCCGGCGACGGCCGTGGTATTGGCCGGATGCACTCCCTGTTTTTCAAACCATTTGTCCGCCTCGCAGCGCAGCTGCCCGTGCTCGGGCAGGATAAAGGGCGCTTCCTTAAAATCTATCTCCCCGCTGCCGGCACTGCTGCCGCAGCCTTTGAGCTTATGCACCGGCGCACGCGGACCTATCAGTACCAGCGGGAATGACACTAAGGGCATGACGCTGATGTCCTCAGGCAGAGTCTCCGGCAGGGCGGCGATGACAAAATCGATGTCCTGCTCATGCAGCAGGCTCAGGGCGTTGGCCGGATCGCCGGTCTCAAGGCTCACTTCAATATTGGGGTGATCGAGGCGCAGCTCGCTTAACAGGCGGGGAATAAAGATGTAGGAGGCCGACACTGAGCAGTAGATCTTCACGGAGCCGGATAAGGGACTGGCCGGGGTCTTAAGCTCAGTTAAGAGCGTGCTGTAGCGTTTTAAGCACTCATCGGCAAAATCCCGAAAGCGCCGGCCGGCCGGGGTCAGGGCAATGCCTTTTTGATCGCGGCTGCACAGCTTGACCTTAAGCTCATCTTCAAGGCGGGTCAGCGAGCGGCTTAAAGTCGAGGGGCTGACATGGGCCAATTGGGCGGCTCGGGTTAAATTTTCAGTTTCGCAGATGCGTAGAAAATCTGCGGCGTCATCTAAGGTGATCACAGTGCTCCTCACGGCTTCAGCCTTTTTTCTTATTAAAGATCATGGACAAGTATAGAGCAAACCCGTACTTTATTGCAAATTTCGCAAGATATAATAAATTATGTTGCATGGAGTAAAAGATGTGCTAAGATGCACTCAATCTCAAAATTAAAGGACCCAGAAAAATGGCAAATTATTTCAATACTTTAAATTTACGTCAGAAGTTAGCCCAGTTAGGCTGCTGTGAATTAATGGATCGCGCTGAGTTTGCAGACGGCTGCGACTTCTTAAAGGGTAAGAAGGTCGTAATCGTCGGCTGCGGCGCGCAGGGCCTCAATCAGGGCCTGAATATGCGCGATTCCGGCTTAGACGTGTCATATGCTCTGCGTCAGGCTGCTATCGATGAAAAGCGCGCCTCCTACAAGCGCGCCACCGAAAACGGCTTTAAGGTCGGCACTTACGAGCAGGTGATCCCGACTGCCGATTTAGTCATCAACTTAACTCCGGACAAGCAGCACTCCAATGTGATTGAGAGCATCATGCCGTTAATGAAGGAAGGCGCCGCCATCGGCTATTCTCATGGCTTCAACATCGTGGAGGTAGGGCAGCAGATCCGTAAGGATTTAACCGTGGTCATGGTAGCTCCTAAGGCCCCGGGCACTGAGGTGCGCGAGGAGTACCGTCGCGGCTTCGGCACCCCGACCCTGCTGGCGGTTCATCCGGAAAACGATCCTAAGGGTGAAGGCTGGGCCATCGCTAAGGCCTGGGCGGCTGCTTTAGGCGGTCACCGCGCCGGCTGCTTAAGATCTTCCTTTGTGGCTGAGGTGAAGTCCGACTTAATGGGCGAGCAGACCATTCTGTGCGGTGTGCTGCAGGCCGCTTCCATCCTGTGCTTTGACCGCATGGTCGAGCTGGGCGTGGAGCAGGGCTATGCCTGCAAGCTGATCCAGTACGGCTGGGAGACCATCTGCGAGGCCTTAAAGCAGGGCGGCATCACCAATATGCTCGACCGTCTGTCCAACCCGGCCAAGCTCAAGGCCTGCGAGCTGGCCGATGAGCTCAAGTCCATCATGCACGATCTGTACTTAAAGCACATGGACGACATCGAAAGCGGCGAGTTCTCCCGCGTGATGATGGAAGACTGGGCCAACGGCGACATCAAACTGCACACCTGGCGTGAAAACTATGCCAAGAGCGCCTTTGAGAACGCTCCGGCCTGCGATACCAAGATCACTGAGCAGGAATACTTCGATAAGGGCATCTTAATGGTCGCCTTCTGCAAGGCCGGTATTGAACTGGCTTTCGAGACCATGACCAAGTCCGGCATCTACCCGGAGTCCGCTTACTACGAGTCGCTGCATGAGCTGCCGCTGATTGCCAATACCATTGCCCGCCGCCGCCTCTACGAGATGAACGTGGTGATTTCCGATACTGCTGAGTACGGCAACTACCTGTTTGCCAACGTCGCCATCCCGATGCTCAAGGACTTTATGTCAAATCAGGGCTTGGATGTCATCGGCAAGGGTATGGACGGCGACAACTGCGTCGATAACATTGAGCTTATCAAGTGCAATGAGTCCATCTACAATCACCCGATTGAGGTGGTGGGCCGCAAGCTGCGCGCCTACATGTCCGACATGAAGGAAATCTCGGTGGGCAATAACTAAAAAGCCGTCGGCCCTTTTTAAGGAACTTAACAAGACCCCTGCAGCTTGTGAGCTGCGGGGGTCTTGAGGTTTAACAGCTGCAGAAAAGTTCAAAGCTTAAGCTGCAGGCTTTACGGACAATCTCCAGCTCGTAGGGGTCAAGCTTGGGCAGCAGGTCCTGCAGCGGGGCATCCTGGGAAAGCTGCTGCTGCGCTGCAGCCGCAAGCGCCGGCGTGAAGATATCATCCTCGCGGGTCCATATCATCCGCTGCGCAAAATCCTGCCGCATATTCTCATCGTCAATGATCACAAAGCGGCGCACCTGCGGGTGTGTGAGCAGAAAGGCCGCGATTTCGACGCTGCGCTGACGGGGGTCATGCCCCCAGTGGGTTTTAAGTTTGGAGGTAAGCTGCGTAAGCATGCTGTCATGCGCTGCAGCAAGCTCCTCTAAAAGCTCCCAGCGGTTTTCAGGTTTTGTGTTCATCTCAAGGCCTATTTGCTGGCTCATCGGGGTTATCCCGCAAATCAGGGGCCACAGTCCGCGTGCGCCGAAAATCATCTTAAGCCAGTGCGCGCCTCCGCGCCGCCGGCCGCTTGCCAGAACTATACCCGCATGATTCAGCTCACTGAGCCTGCGCACCTCATTGACGGCACTTTCCTGCCAGACAAAGACAGCTGTGAGCAGAGCTTCTTCGAACACATAGTTGATCTTTTCGCGCTCGTAGCTATCATCGTAATTAAGCTTTTGGGTAAGCTGCTCCAGGATCTGCGGGTACTAATTTATATGATGATAATAGTCAAAGCATATCGCCGGCTTCAGTACGCCGTCGACATCCAGAAAAATTACGCTCTCCCCGACTTCAGCCGGAAAAACCGCAGCACGGCTGTTTTGTAAGTGATCCATTTTGGAATCTCATTTTTTCTGTGTTTGAGGGGGAGTTTCCCTCAGCTCGATTTTGGCAAATTGCCGCTGTTTTTGCAAAATACAGCATTGCTGTCAGCAGGGGGCGGTTCTGCGCTGCAGCGGGAAGATGAGACGAGGACCGGGAAGTAGATGGCCGCGAGACCACATTAGATGCTTTAGGTTTAAGCTCTTCCGGCGCCGACAGATCCCGGACAGTGCATTGAATTCTGCAGGGGCAGTCAAACATGGCTTAAAAAGTGCGGCTAAAATGTAAAAAATGCTTGCATCCTGCGTAAAGTCCATTAAAATAACCAAGCTTAAATTTTTCTGAAGCTTTGATTTTCAGAAAACCAGCCCTACAGCGCAAAGCTGCGGCTGAGAAGACTCTTCCTGATTTTGGAAGAATTATTAAACGGCATTAACTCCCTCTTTACTGCAGATGCAGGAAAGAAGGCGAGTTATGTGTGTTCTTTTTGTTTATGGAGTCTGTAATGCAGAACCAAAGAATCCGGATCCGCCTCAAGGCCTACGATCACAGATTAATTGATCATTCAACTGCTGAAATCGTTGAGACTGCCAAGCGCACTGGCGCTCAGGTGCGCGGTCCGATCCCGCTCCCTACCCGTAAGGAGCGCTACACCATCCTGATCTCCCCACACGTCAACAAGGATGCCCGCGATCAGTACGAAATTCGTACTCACAAGCGTTTAGTTGACATCGTGGAGCCGACTGAGAAGACCGTGGATGCCTTAATGCGTCTCGATCTTGCTGCCGGTGTTGATGTTCAGATCAGCCTTCGCTAACGAGGGGGAAAATTACAATGTCAATCGGTTTAATCGGCCGCAAGCTTGGAATGACCCGCGTGTTCACCGAAGACGGCAAGTCAGTTCCGGTCACTGTCATTCAGGTTGAGGCAAACCGCGTAACCCAGGTTAAGAATCAGGATACCGACGGCTACTGCGCCGTTCAGGTGACCACTGGGTCCCGCAAAGCAAGCCGCATGACCAAGCCTGAAATTGGTCACTTTGCCAAGTCCGGCGTTGAGGCCGGCCGCGGCTTATGGGAGTTCCGTTTAGAGCCCGCTGAGCTGGATGCTTATCCGGTGGGCACTGAAATCAAGGTAGACGCTTTCAAGGACGTCAAGAAGGTGGATGTCACCGGCCAGTCTAAGGGCAAGGGCACCGCTGGTACCGTCAAGCGCTACAACTTCCGTACTCAGGACTTTACCCACGGCAACTCGCGTTCCCACCGTGTTCCCGGCTCTACCGGCCAGAACCAGACTCCGGGCCGCGTGTTCAAGGGTAAGAAGATGGTTGGCCGCATGGGCGGCGAGAGAGTTACCGTACAGTGCCTGGATCTGGTGCGCGTGGACTCTGAGCGCAGCCTGCTGCTGGTTAAGGGTGCCGTTCCGGGCGCCAATAACGGCGACTTAATCGTCAGACCTAGTGTTAAGGCATAACCTGAGGTAAAGGAACATGGAATTAAAGATGATTGGCGCTGATAAGCAGCTTGAGGTGTCGGAGAACACCTTCGGCCGCGAGTTCAACGAGGCGCTGGTACATCAGGTGGTCGTTGCCTACCTTAGTACCGCTCGCGCTGGAACTAAAGCGCAGAAGACCCGCTCTGAAGTTTCCGGCGGCGGCAAGAAGCCGTTCCGTCAGAAGGGCACCGGCCGTGCCCGTGCAGGTTCCTCCCGCTCGCCGTTATGGCGCGCCGGCGGCACCATTTTCGCTGCCAAGCCGCAGGATTGGACTCAGAAGGTCAACCGCAAGATGTATAGAGTCGCTATGCGCTCTATCCTCTCCGAGCTGCTCCGTCAGGATCGTCTCTTAGTCGTAGACGAGCTCAAGCTTGCCGACCACAAGACTAAGTCTTTAGTCAACAAGCTCAAGGAGATGAACTTAAAGCAGGTGTTAATCGTTACCGAAGATTTCGACGAGAACCTGTTCTTAGCTGCCCGCAACCTGTACAAGGTTGAGGTGTGCCAGCCCGGCACTTCCGGCTTCAATCCGGTCAACCTGGTGGGCTTTGAGAAGGTCTTAATGACCGCAGCTGCCGTTAAGAAGGTAGAGGAGATGCTCAAATGATGGAACGTGAAGCTCGTTTAATGAACATTCTCCGCGCTCCGATTATCTCCGAGAAGGGCAATCTGGTCTCTGATAAGAGCAATACTGCATCCTTCAAGGTTTTACGGGACGCCAGCAAGGGTGAGATCAAGCAGGCCGTCGAGAAGATTTTCGGCGTGACCGTGACCTCGGTTAATACTATCAATGTCGCAGGCAAAGCCCGCAGATCTGCTCACGGCATGGGCCGCCGCTCTGACTGGAAGAAGGCATACGTCCAGATCCAGAAGGGTCAGCAGGTGGACTTGGATTCTGCTCTTGCCGACAAGGAGAGTAAGTAATGGCTATCGTAAAAGCAAAACCTACTTCTGCCGGACGCCGCCATGTGGTCTCCATCAAGACCCCGGGTCTGTGGAAGGGGGCTCCGTTCCGCGCTCTGACCACCGAGAAGAGAAAGACCGGCGGTCGTGACAACTACGGTCACATCTCCACCCGTCATATCGGCGGCGGTCACAAGCAGCGCTATCGCTTAATCGATTTCAAGCGCAAGAAGGACGGCATCGTCGCTAAGGTGGAGCGTTTAGAGTACGATCCTAACCGCTCAGCTCACATCGCCCTGATCTGCTACGCAGACGGCGAGAGAAGCTACATCTTAGCCCCGAAGGGCCTGAAGGCCGGCGATACTGTAGTCTCCGGCGACAGCGCTCCCATCAAGGTGGGCAACAGCCTGCCGATGCGCAACATTCCGGTGGGCACCAATGTGCACGCTGTGGAGCTCTATCCGGGCGCCGGCGCTCAGTTCGCCCGTGCTGCCGGCTGCAGCTGCCAGATCTTAGCCCGTGAAGGCGAGTACGTCACTTTACGCATGCGTTCCGGCGAGCGCCGCCGCGTGCTGGCAGACGGCCGCGCCACCATCGGTGAAATCGGCAATGCCGAGCACATGCTGCGCCAGTTAGGCAAGGCAGGCGCCAAGCGCTGGCTGGGCGTGCGTCCTACCGTCCGCGGTATGGCCATGAACCCGATCGACCACCCGCATGGTGGTGGTGAGGGCCGCAACAAGGGTATTCAGCCGCGTACTCCTTGGGGTACTCCCTGCAAGGGCTACAAGACTAGAAAGAATAAGCGTACTGATAAGTACATTCTGCATCGCCGTTAATAGAGAGGAATTACAATGCCACGTTCTCTTAAAAAGGGTCCGTTCATTGACGACCACTTATTGAAGAAGGTTGAGCAGGCGCTCGCAGGCGGCGACAAGAAGCCGATTAAGACTTGGTCCCGCCGCTCGGTGATCGTGCCTGACATGATTGGCATGACCATCGCCGTTCACAACGGCCGTCAGCATGTGCCCGTATACGTTTCTGATGAAATGGTAGGTCACAAGTTAGGCGAGTTTGCCCCGACCAGAACTTTCCGCGGTCACGTTGCGGCCGATAAGAAAGCTAAGTAGGAGTGAGTGAAATGGAAGTAAAAGCAGTACATCGCTATGCTCGCACCTCTGCCCAGAAGGCCCGCTTAGTTGCTGATCAGGTGCGCGGCATGCCGGCAGCTGCCGCCTTGGATTTATTAAAGTTCAGCCCGCGCAAGGCTGCAGCCATCATCTACAAGGTGCTGAGCTCTGCCGTTGCCAACGCCGCCAACAATCAGTCCTTAGATGTGGACGATCTGGTGGTATCACGTATTATGGTTGATGAGGGTCCTTCCTTAAAGCGCATTATGCCGCGCGCTAAGGGCCGCGCTGATCGCATCGTCAAGCGTACCTCTCATATTTCCGTTTACGTTGCTGAGCGTTAACAGGAGTAATTAAATGGGACAGAAGGTTAATCCTATCGGCATAAGACTTGGTATTACTAAGCCTTATTTATCAACCTGGTTCGCTAAAAAAGAGGCTTTCCGCGATAACATCAAGAGCGACAACGAGGTGCGCAAGTTTTTAACCGCTGAGTTAAAGAACGCCTCCGTGTCCAAGATCGTGATCGATCGTCCGGCCAAGAGCATCCGCGTGACCATTCACACCGCTCGTCCTGGCATCGTGATCGGCAAGAAGGGTGAGGACGTTGAGAAGCTGCGCCGTAAGATTGCTGAGATCGCGGGCGTGCCTGCTCAGGTCAATATCTCTGAGGTCAGAAAGCCGGATCTCGACGCCAAGCTCGTTGCTGACAGCATCGCCTCTCAGTTAGAGCGCCGCGTGATGTTCCGCCGCGCCATGAAGAAGGCGATTCAGAATGCCATGCGCGTCGGCGCCAAGGGCATCAAGATCGAAGTGTCCGGCCGTTTAGGCGGCGCTGAAATCGCTCGTTCCGAGTGGCTGCGCGAAGGCCGCGTGCCGCTGCACACTCTGCGTGCAGATATTGATTACGCCTTATCTGAGGCCGTGACCACCTACGGTGTGATCGGCGTTAAGGTCTGGATCTTCAAGGGCGAGGTTTTAGGCGGCATGCCTCTCGTTCAGGAAGAAGAAGATAAGAACGCGCAGGCTCCTGCAGGCCGCAAGCGCCGCCGTGACGGCGGTGAGATGCGCGGCCGCGGCCGCCGCGGCGACGGCAAGTCCGCTGCGCGCGCCCAGAAGCCGGCAGCTCCCGCTGAGCAGGCCGCTGCCCCGGCTCCGGCTGCACAGTAATTAGGAGGTAAAGGCAATGTTGCAACCTAAGCGTACTAAATACCGCAAGACCCAGAAGGGCCGCAATGAGGGCTTAGCCTACTGCGGCAACGAGGTGTCCTTCGGCGAGTTCGGCCTTAAGGCTACCTCCAGAGGCGCTATTACCGCCCGTGAGATCGAAGCTGCCCGCCGCGCCTTCACCCGTGAGATGAAGCGTATGGGCAAGGTGTGGATCCGCGTTTTCCCGGACAAGCCTATGACTCAGAAAGCTTTAGGCGTTCGTATGGGTAAAGGCAAGGGCGCCGTGGAATACTGGGTATGCCCGATTCAGCCCGGCAAGGTGCTCTTTGAGGTCGCCGGCGTTCCTGAGGCCACTGCGCGCGAGGCTTTCCGCTTAGCCGCAGCCAAGCTCTCTGTGACCACTACTTTTGTTCGCAAGGCGGTGATTTAATGAAAGCTAAGGATTTAAAGACTAAGACTGTTGAAGAGCTGAAGAATGAACTTTCTTCTCTTCACCGTGCGCAGTTCAACCTGCGTTTTCAGTTAAAGACCGGCTCTCTGCAGCAGACTGACAACGTAAGACAGGTGCGCCGCGATATCGCGCGCGTCAACACTGTATTAACCCAGAAGCTCAAAGAGCAGGCTGAGTAAAGGAGCGCATTATGACTGATACTACTAAGATTGTGCGTACTCTGCGCGGCCGCGTCGTCAGCGATAAGATGCAGAAGGCCTGCACCGTCGCGATCGAGCGCCGTGTAAAGCATCCGCTGTACGGCAAGATCGTCAAGCGCACCACTAAGCTGCATGTGCAGGACGTCAACAATGAGGCTAAGATCGGCGATACCGTGGAAATCAAGGAATGCCGTCCGGTCTCTAAGACTATCGCCTGGACTTTAGTGCAGGTTATTGAGCGCGCTGAGAAGGTCTAATTCACAGCAGGCTTGAAGCGTCGGAAGGTTCTTTCCGGCGCTTGTACAGAAAAGGGGGCAGTCCGCACGGGCTGCCCTCTTTGCATCTGCAGATCGGCAGTGACCTTTCAAATCCGTGCCTTTCTGCTGTGATCCGATCATGCAGGATTCTTTGAAAAGGGGCAGAGTAAGACCCAGCTGCCGCTCAGGAACTCTGCGCAGCGCTATGATAAGTTATGCCGTCTGCCGCCTGCTCAGCTGAAGTCGCACGACCATTTCTGCGCCTTTCAGCCAGTTTCCTGCCGTCATAAAAGTTGGCGTCAGCCAGCATTTCAGCGGTCAGTTCCGGAATGTCGTCACCTTCCCTGTCAATGCCGTCAGCGTTCCACCACGGCAGTCCTCTGCGGTTGTCCTGCATTTTCCTTCCTCGTTGAAAGAATTCTGATTTTTCCATGATCCTGGGCCAATTGTCCGCAGCCCCATTTATGTCCTGCCCATCTGCAGATACAGACGCAGCACTATCACCAGGCGTCAGCTGAGACTGTCAGCGCCTCCTAAAATTTAACTTTCACCTTGATGCCGCATGGGCTAATATAAAACAGACCGCATCAAGATCACAGAATATTATTCAGATTCAGCGCTCACAGACGGACAAAGAGAGTTTGCTATGATTGATATTACTAAACTGCCTCTGAGCATTACCTCATTCCGCAAATTTTCTGACTATTCGATGATCTATGTGGATAAGACTGATTTGGTGGCAAATATTGCGCGTTTTAGAAATCCTTTCTTTTTATCCCGTCCGCGCCGCTTCGGCAAGTCAACTCTGGTGAGCACTTTTCATGAATTATTTGAAAACGGGCTGGAGAAGTTTAAAGGCCTTAAAATCGATACTCAAAATTTATGGCATGACACTACCTATAAAGTAATTCATCTTGATTTTTCAAAACTAAAAGATAAAGACCGGGATGAATCATTTAAGGAGGTTTTTTTAAAGCAGCTTGATGATGCTTTCTGGGGCTGCGGATATGAAAGAATTTTAAATGAGAATGTAAAAACCGCTGCTCAATATTTTGATGCCAGATTTATTAAACAAGACACAGCCAATCTGGTGCTGCTGATCGATGAATATGATGCCCCTTTAACTGCCGTCATGGGAGATAAAGACGAATTTGCAGCCAGGCGGGATGTCCTGTCGAACTTTTTTTCCACGGTAAAATCCTATTTACAGCAGTTCCGCTTTGTTTTTATCACGGGAGTGACGCGTTACTCTCATGTATCGATTTTCTCGGCCTTTAACAATCTCAAGGATATAAGCTTTAATCCTACCTACGGATCTATCGCAGGCTACACCCAGGAGGAGCTGGAGCATTACTTTAAGGATTATCTGGAAAACGCGGCTGAGGTGCTGAATAAAAAGCGAAATACGGATCAATACTGTTATGAGCTGATCTTGGATCTGCTTAAAAAACATTATGACGGCTACTGCTTTGACGAAGAATGTCAATGCCATGTTTATAATCCCTGGTCAATCCTGAACTTTTTAGCTGAGCCGCAGTATGGATTTAAGCCGTATTGGCTGGATACCGGCGGGGCTGCGCCCTCGCTTTTAGTGAATTACTTAAATACCCTTATCCATAAAAAAGTGCAGCAGGCTGAGCTGGTTGATTATTTAGATCTCGACTTCACCACCGTCACCAGCACTGCAAAATTATCTCCAAACATTGAAAGCATCGAGAGTAATAATTTTCCGTTCTTTGCCATTCTTTATCAGGCAGGCTACTTCACCGTTAAGGACGCAGGCTATGAATATCTTAAAGTTGGAATTCCCAATCTGGAGGTAAAAAAGGCTTTTGCCAACATCGTCTTAAAGGCCTTAACGGATAAAACTTCAGATGAGCTGAGCGCCGCGTATGGCGCAGGCGTAAAAGCCGCCTTGGATGCAGGTGATTTTTCAGCCCTTAAGGATCTCTTTAATCAAATCCTAAATGAGTTCTCTTATCACAGCATAGTAAACTTCGGGGAATATGCCTTCCGAGACATTTACAAGGTGGTGCTGCAGCTGATAGGCTTTGACACCTGCACGGAATATCAGACGGCCTTAGGCAGAAGCGATCTGTGTTTTGAAGATGGCAGCCGCCTCTACATTTTAGAGTTCAAGGTCGCAGGCAGCGCTGCTAAGGTTAAGGAGAAGCTTACTGAGGCCAAAGCGCAGATCAGGGATAAGAAGTACGCTTTAAGATTAACCTCAAAAGAGGTCAGCGCGCTTGCCGTGATCATCGTCAATGAGAAGCGGGATGGGGAGCGTGAGCCTGTGCGCGAGGTGGCGGCTGTTGAGCGCGTAGCAACTGTCCAAAATAATTGATGCAGGGCGGGATGGTTTTTGTGAGACTGAACTGCCTCAGAGCGGCGCCAAAAGGGCCGTAAAAATCAAGTTTCTACCTTGTTCATTGCAAATTTAGCTGATATAATACAGCGCCCCTGCAGTATGCGGGGGTGTGTCTTTTTGTTTTTTAACCGGAGCATTTGAAATGATCCAGATGCAAAGCATGCTTGATGTTGCCGACAACTCAGGCGCTCGCAGCGTAATGTGCATTAAAGTCTTAGGCGGCTCTAAGCGTCGTTATGCTGGCATTGGCGATATCATCAAGGTATCTGTCAAGGAAGCGATCCCGCGCGGCAAGGTCAAGAAGGGCGATGTGGTGGATGCCGTAGTGGTCCGCACCAAGAAGGGTGTGCGCCGTCCGGACGGTTCCCTCATTCGCTTTGACAGCAACGCAGCTGTGTTATTAACCTCACAGCATGAGCCTATCGGCACTCGTATCTTCGGACCGGTCACGCGTGAATTACGTACTGAGCAGTTCATGAAGATTGTGTCTTTAGCTCCCGAAGTACTCTAATTCACAGGAGTAAGTAATGGCAGCGAAAATCCGTTGCAACGATGAAGTAATCGTTATCACCGGCAAGGACAAGGGCAAGACCGGCAAGGTCACCAAGGTTTTTCCGCGTGAGCATAAGGTGCTGGTTGAAGGCATCAACCTGAAGAAGAAGCACCAGAAGGCAAACCCGAATTTAAATATTCAGGGCGGTATCGTGGACAAAGAGGCTCCGATTGATGTCTCTAATGTCGCGATTTACAACAATGCTACCCAGAAGGCTGACAAGGTTGGCTTCCGCTTTGAAGACGGCAAGAAGGTCCGTTTCTTCAAGTCCACCAACGAAGTCATTCCTAACGGTACCAAGTAACAGCAGTTTTAATCAGGAGATAAACGATGGCGAAACTGCATGATCAATACAAGCAGGAAGTAATCAAAGCCTTAACCGAGAAATTTGGTTACAAAACAGTCATGCAAGTCCCTCGGATTGTGAAGATCACCCTTAATATGGGTGTTGGTGAGGCTGTGGCAGACAAGAAGGTTTTAGAGAACGCTGCCCGCGATATGGCCGCTATTTCCGGTCAGAAGCCGCTTATCACCAAGGTTCGCAAGTCTGTAGCGGGCTTCCATATTCGTGAGGGTTATCCTATCGGCTGTAAGGTTACTCTGCGCGGCGAGCGTATGTGGGAATTCCTCGAACGCTTAATCGTGATCGCTATTCCGCGTATTCGCGATTTCCGCGGTCTGTCCTCCAAGTCTTTTGACGGACGCGGCAACTATTCCATGGGCGTGCGCGAGCAGATCATTTTCCCTGAGATCGACTATGACAAGGTTGACGCGATCCGCGGCCTTGACATCACCATTACCACGACGGCGAAGACCGATGAAGAGGGCCGTGCTCTGTTAGAGGCCTTCAACTTCCCGTTCCGTACTACTCAGGCCAGCAAGTAAGAGAGTAACTGTCTATGGCTAAGACTTCAATGTTAAATCGCGAGCTCAAGAGACAGCGTCTTGAGGCTAAGTATCGCACCAAGCGCGAAGAGCTCAAAAAGACTATTTCCAGTGTATCTGCCTCCGACGAAGAGCGCTGGGCGGCCGTAATCGCGTTATCCAAGCTGCCGCGCGACTCCAGCCGCTGCCGTCAGCGCAATCGCTGCTCTGAGACAGGGCGTCCGCATGGTTATCTGCGCAAGTTCGGTCTGTGCCGCATTAAGCTGCGCGAGCACATGATGCGCGGTGAGATCCCCGGCTTAAGAAAGGCCAGCTGGTAAGAGGAGATACATAAATGAGTATGCAAGATCCGATCGCGGATTTACTGACTCGCATCCGCAACGGCCAGGCTGCTGGCAAGGTCTCGGTTTCCATGCCGTCCTCCAAGCAGAAGCTGGCTATCGCCAAGCTCTTAGAGAAGGAAGGCTATGTGGCCAAAGTTACCGAGAGCGGCGATGTGAAGAAGGTCCTGGAGATCGAGCTGAAGTACTACGAGGGCAAGCCCGTGGTTGAGATGATTCAGCGCGTTTCCCGTCCCGGCCTGCGCATTTACAAGAAGTGCCGTGACCTGCCGCGCATTATGAACGGCCTGGGCATTGCGGTGATTTCCACTTCCAAGGGCCTGATGACTGACCGTGCTGCCCGCCGTGACGGCCTGGGCGGTGAAGTCATCTGCTACGTTGCGTAAATCAGGGGAGAGATAACATGTCACGTATTGCAAAAGAGCCTGTCATCGTTCCCCAGGGCATGGAGGTCAAGATTGACGGTCAGAATGTGACCATCAAGTCCAAGGCCGGCCAGATGTCCCTTAATGTCCATGACAAAGTGGGCGTAGCATTTACCGACGGCAAGCTGCTGGTTTCCGTCAAGGATGACTCCAAGGATGCCAACATGCAGTCCGGTACTACCCGCGCCTTAATCCACAACATGGTGGTAGGTTTAGACAAGGGCTTTGAGAAGAAGCTGACTTTAGTCGGCGTGGGCTACCGCGCTCAGGCTAAGGGCAAGGTTTTAAACCTTGCTTTAGGCTTTTCTCATCCCATTGAGCACGCGATCCCGGAGGGTGTGACCTGCGAGACCCCGTCTCAGACCGAAATCGTGCTGAAGAGCTTCGACAAGTGCCTGTTGGGCCAGGTCGCCGCTGATATCCGCGCTTATCGCGCTCCTGAGCCTTATAAGGGCAAGGGCGTCAGATACGCCGATGAGGTGGTCCGCTTGAAGGAAGCTAAGAAGAAGTAAGGCTGAGGGTTAATACTATGTTTGAAAAGAAAGTCTCCCGTATGCGCCGCGCAGCCAAGAGCCGCGCCAAGATGCGTGAGTTAGGCGTTACCCGCTTAGTGGTAACCCGCACCCCGCGCCACATTTACGCGCAGATCATTGACAAGTCCAGCCATGTGCTCGCCTGCGCCAGCACGCTGGAGAAGGACTTAGTTAAGGATTTAAAGTCCACCGGCAATATCGAAGCTGCCAAGGTCATCGGTAAGGCTGTCGCTGAGCGCGCTTTAGCCGCCAACGTTGATACCGTGGCTTTTGACAGATCCGGTTATCAGTATCACGGCCGCGTCGCTGCTTTAGCTGATGCTGCGCGCGCTGCTGGTCTTAAGTTCTAAAGGAGCATTAAGATGCAACATAAAGATGAAACCCAGCAGGCCGGTGAGCTGCAGGAAAAGTTAGTCGCGGTAAACCGCGTGGCTAAAGTGGTCAAGGGCGGCCGCATCTTCTCGTTCACTGCCTTAACCGTAGTGGGCGACGGCAACGGCCGCGTGGGCTTCGGCTACGGCAAGGCCGGTGAAGTTCCGGCTGCCATTCAGAAGGCCATTGAGCAGGCCCGCCGCAACATCAACAACACCATTACCTTAAACAACGGCACTTTATTCCATGCCGTCAAGGGCGAACACTCCGGCTCCATGGTTTACATGCAGCCCGCCTCTGAAGGTACCGGCATTATCGCCGGCGGCGCTATGCGCGCCGTGCTGGAAGTTGCCGGCGTGCGCAATGTGCTCGCTAAGGCCTACGGTTCCACCAACCCCATCAACGTGGTGCGCGCTACCGTTGCCGCTTTAGCTTCCATGCGTTCTCCTGAGGCTGTCGCCGCCAAGCGCGGTCTTTCTGTCAAGGAAATTCTGGAGTAAGACATGGCCGAGAAGAAAACCATTAAGGTGACTCAGACCAAGAGCACCATTGGCCGCAAGCCTGATCACATCGCCACTATGCGCGGTTTAGGCTTACGCCGCATCCGTCATACCGTCGAGCTGGAGGATACTCCCTCCATTCGCGGCATGATTAACAAAGTCAGCTACATGGTTAAGGTCGAGGAGTAAAGTATGTACTTAAATACCTTAAAGCCCGGTGAAGGCGCCCGCAGAAAGCACGTGCGCGTCGGCCGCGGCATCGGCTCCGGCCTCGGCAAGACCTGCGGCCGCGGTGTCAAGGGTTCCGGCGCCCGCAAGAGCCCGAACGTACGTCCGGGCTTTGAAGGCGGTCAGATGCCGATGAAGATCAGACTGCCGAAGTTCGGCTTCTGGTCCAAGCTGTCCTACGTCACCGCTGAAGTTTCCTTAAACTCCTTAAACAAGGTGGAAGGCGACGTCATCGATCTGGCTGCTCTGCAGAAGGCCGGCTTAATCGGCAAGCGCGTCAAGTATGCCAAGATTGTGCTCTCCAAGCTCCCGGAGTTCACCCGCAAGGTGACCGTGAAGGGCTTAGGCGTCACCCGCGGCGCCAAGGCTGCCATTGAGGCTGCCGGCGGCACCGTCGAGACCTCTGAGCGCTCTGCTGCTGCAGCCAAGCGCCGCGAGATCTCCACCAACCGCCGCGCCGCTAAGGTTAAGGCTCTGCAGGATAAGCTCTTAGCTGAAGGCATCAAGAAGCCTGCTAAGAAGGATCCGGCTGCCAAGGCTGAAAAGGCTGCTAAGGCTAAGAAGTAAGTAAGGGGCGGTACGCCGCCCTTTTGGAGATAAAATGGCTAGAAAATCGCTCCTGGAAAAAAGCCGCGAGGCCGGCATCAGCAAGGGCATGAAAGGCGGCTCCGAGCTGCGTTCGCGCCTCTTGTTCGTGATCATCGGTCTGGTGGTATACAGACTTGGCTGCTACGTCCCGGTTCCCGGGGTGAACGCTGAGGTTCTGGCGCGTCTTTTCGACGAACAGAGCGGTACCATCATCGGCATGTTCAATATGTTCTCCGGCGGCGCCTTAGAGCGCGCCTCCGTTCTGGCATTGGGCATCATGCCGTACATCTCTGCTTCTATTATTATTCAGCTTCTGGCCGTAGTTAATCCTACTCTTGCCGAAATGAAGAAGGAAGGCGAGAGCGGCAGACGCAGACTGACGCAGTATACCCGCGTCTCCACCTTATTCCTCGCTGCCCTGCAGGCAGTGGGCATTGCTACCGGCATCCCCAATATGATGCCGGGGCTGGTGGACAACCCGGGATTCGGCTTTTATTTCGTGACGACCATCTCTCTGGTCACCGGCACCATGTTCATCATGTGGCTGGGCGAGCAGATCACTGAACGCGGCATCGGCAACGGCATCTCCATGATCATCTTTGCCGGCATCGTGGCAGGACTGCCTGCAGCCCTGGGTCACACCTTTGAGCAGGCCCGTCAGGGAGATCTTTCTACCATCGCTCTGCTGATCATCGGCGTAGTGGTGGTGGCAGTGACCTTCTTTGTGGTGTTCGTGGAACGCGGACAGCGCCGCATCGTCATCGATTATGCCAAGCGTCAGATGGGCAATCGTATTTATTCTCAGCCGCGCTCCAGCTTGCCGCTGAAGATCAATATGTCCGGCGTGATCCCGGCGATTTTCGCCTCGTCGATCATTTTATTCCCGGGCACCGTGGTGTCATGGTTTGGTCAGGGCGACAATGCAGTGGCAAACGTCCTGCAGGATATTTCACTGTTCCTGCAGCCGGGGCAGCCTTTATATGAGCTGCTCTATGCCGCGGCCATTGTATTCTTTACCTTCTTCTACACGGCGCTGGTGTTCAGCCCGCGTGAAGTGGCCGAGAATCTGAAGAAGAGCGGAGCGTTTATTCCGGGGATCAGACCGGGTGAGATGACTGCGCGCTTTATTGATAAAGTGATGACCCGTCTCACGCTGTCCGGATCCATTTACATGGTTTTAGTCTGCCTGGTACCGCAGCTGTTAATGAACTGGTTCAATGTGCAGTTCTATTTCGGCGGCACCTCGCTCCTCATTATTGTGGTGGTCATTATGGACTTCGTAGCTCAGCTGCAGAGTCACATGATGCAGCAGCAGTATGGGGATCTGCTGAAGAAAGCCAATCTCAGGAATTACGGGCGTTAAATGCAGCCCTTATTAGGAGAATTGAAATGAAAGTTGGTGCTTCTGTTAAGAAGATCTGCCGCAACTGCAAGGTGGTTCGCCGCCACGGCGTTGTGCGCATCATTTGTGTCAACCCCAAGCACAAGCAGCGTCAGGGTTAATTTCAAAATTTTCCGGCAGAGCTGACAGCTCTGCTGATTTTCCCTGCAGTTTATTTACAAAACTTAAAAAAGTTTTTATAATACGCTGCTCTTTACAGGCGTCTGAGCATGCTCAGGCGCTTTGTTACGATTTTTTGCCAAATGGCACTATACGGCGGCCGCGTATCCTCACGGGCTTTGCGGCTGCTTTTCATTAACCGACCTTTGTTAGGAGATCAATAGTGGCCCGTATTGCTGGCATTAACGTGCCTGATCAAAAGATTGCCCTGATTGCTCTGCAGTCTATATTCGGCATCGGCCCTACCCGCGCACGCGACATCTGCGCTGCCGCCGGTGTAGATCAGTTAACTAAATTCAAAGATCTCGATGAAGCTTCCGTGGAGAAGATCCGTCAGGAAGTGGCTAAGTACACCGTGGAAGGTGATCTGCGCCGCGAGATCTCGATGAACATCAAGCGCCTGATGGACCTCGGTACTTACCGCGGTCTGCGTCATCGCCGCGGCCTGCCGGTGCGCGGTCAGCGTACTAAGACTAATGCACGTACCCGCAAGGGCCCGCGCAAGAGCATTAAGAAGTAGGAGGCACTTGAATGTCTGATCAGATTAAAGAAACCGCCGCTCCCGCAGCTGCTGCCCCGGCGCCTGCCGCAGCTCCTGCAGCTCCCGCAGCTGCTGCCCCGGCGCCTGCCGCAGCTCCTGCAGCTCCCGCTGCCGCTGCTCCTAAGGCTGCTGCCGCTCCGCGCACCCGTTCCGGCAAGCGCTCCAAGAAGCAGATCGCTGACGGCGTGGCTCACATCCATGCATCTTTCAACAATACTATCGTGACCATCTCTGACCGTCAGGGCAACGCCTTATCCTGGGCTACCGCCGGCGGTTCAGGCTTCCGCGGCTCCCGCAAGTCCACCCCCTACGCAGCTCAGGTTGCAGCCGAGCGCGCCGGTGAGGCTGCCAAGGAGTTCGGCGTGAAGAACCTTGAGGTCTTAGTTAAGGGCCCCGGCCCCGGCCGCGAGTCTTCCATTCGCGCCCTCAATGCCATCGGCTACAAGATCACCAACATCACCGATGTTACCCCGATCCCGCACAATGGCTGCCGTCCGCCCAAGAAGCGCCGCGTCTAATCGGCTAGTATCAGGAGAAAGATAAATGGCTAAATATACCGGTCCTGCCCTGAAGTTATGCCGCCGCGAGGGTGTTGACCTTTTCTTAAAGTCCGGCGTCCGCGCTATTGAGACCAAGTGCAAGTTGGATACTGCCCCGGGTCAGCATGGCGCTAACAAGACTCGTCTTTCCGACTACGGCATGCAGCTGCGTGAGAAGCAGAAGGTGCGCCGCATTTACGGCGTGCTGGAGCGTCAGTTCCGCAACTACTACAAGAAGGCTGCCAATATGCCCGGCAACACCGGCGAGAATCTGCTGCAGCTCTTAGAGGGCCGCTTAGATAACGTGGTGTACCGCATGGGCTTCGGCTCTACCCGCATGGAGTCCCGCCAGCTGGTCAGCCACAAGGCTATTACCGTGAATGACAAGGTGGTCAACATCCCGTCATATCAGGTGCAGCCCTCTGACGTGGTGGCCGTGCGCGAGAAGGCCAAGAAGCAGCTGCGCATCAAGGCCGCTATCGATTTATCCTCTCAGCGTGCCCTTAAGCCCACCTGGATCGACGTTGATGTCAACGCCATGAAGGGTACTTACAAGAGCAAGCCTGAGCGTGCTGAGCTTCCTTCCGATATCAAGGAACAGCTCATTGTCGAGTTGTACTCGAAGTAATAACGGCAGTAAGCCTGCACCTCTTTGAATGTTGTGGGGAATAAAACAGTGTCAGTATTTGAACTGCTCAAGCCAAAGCCGGTGAGCTTTGCGGAAACCGGGCGCCACAGCGCGCGGATCGTGCTTGAACCGTTAGAGCGCGGTTTCGGCCATACCTTAGGCGTAGCCTTAAGCGACGTACTGCTCAAGTGCATGCCGGGGTATGCTGTAGATGCCTTCCGCCTTGAAGGCGTGGAGAGCGTCAGCGGCGCTAAAGATGATATGCTGGAAAGCGTCTTTGAGCTCATCATGAACTTAAAGGAACTGTCTTTCTCTGCAGCCGTGGATCTTACCGCTCCGCTGTGGGTGACCTGCGAGAGCAGCGGCCCCGGTCCCGTAACCGCCGCTGCGCTGCAGCTGCCCGCCGGCGTCAGCGTCTCTGATCCTGCTGCCCCCATATGCACCTTAGTGGGTGATAAGGCCAAGCTGCACCTTGAGCTTCGCGTAGTCAGGGGCTGCGGCTATGTCCTCGCCACTGACGATCGGCACATGATGGCAGCCGAGCATGACATCCTCATCGATGCCAACTTCTGCCCCATCCGCCGCTTCGTCTATGAGGTCGAGTCCGCCCGCGTCGAACAGCGTACCGACTTGGATCGCTTAGTCATCAATATTGAAACCGACGGCACTCTGGCCCCGGATCAGGCCTTAATGCAGGCCGCGCAGCTTTTGGATGCGCCGCTTGACAATCTGGTCGATAAGGATGAGACCGCAGAGCGCGCCGCCGCGCCTGCGGTGCCGCCGATGCCGGATCCCGTGCTGATGCAGCCGGTCGATGATTTGGAATTGACCGTGCGTTCTGCCAACTGCCTGAAGGCTGAGCAGATCATCTACATCGGCGATTTGGTCCAGCGTACTGAAGTCGAACTGCTCAAGACCCCCAATCTGGGCAAGAAGTCCTTAACTGAAATTAAGGACGTGCTTGCTCAGCGCGGCCTGTCGCTTGGCATGCGTATTGCCAACTGGCCGCCGCAGGGACTGCGCTTAACCAAATAATTACCCAATAGGAAGGATTGTAAAATGCGTCATCGTTTAGCAGGCCGTCATTTAGGCCGCACTTCTGCTCACCGCGCCGCACTCTACCGCAATTTAACGAAGGCTCTGGTGAAATACGAGTGCATTAAGACCACTCTGCCTAAGGCCAAGGAACTGCGCCGCTTTGCCGAGCGTTTAATCACCATCGCCAAGGTGGATACCGTTGCCAACCGCCGCTTAGTCTTCGCCCGTCTGCGCGACAAGGACGCGGTGGCCAAGCTCTTCAACGACATCGGCAAGCGCGTGGCTGAGCGCCAGGGCGGCTATACCCGCATCTTAAAGTGCGGTTTCCGTCACGGCGATAATGCCCCGATGGCTTACATCATGTTCGTCGATAAGCCCGAAGAGGCCCCTGAGGAGACTGCAGCTCCGGCACCCGCCGCAGCTGAGACCGCTCCGGCCGCTGAATAAGCGGTCCCCTTAAGGCGCTCCCGCCGCCGCGCTCAGGTTCACAGGCCCTGAGTGCACAAAGGCGGGAGCTCTCAGGCCCTGCCTTCTTTCTTTAACGAGGGTTGCAACCTTGGATCTAAACAATGTTTTAAAGCCTCAGATTAAGGATGTCACGCAGACTGCGGTTAATGCCTGCCGCGTCACGCTGGAGCCTTTTGAGCCCTGCCAAGCCCAAATCATCGGCACTGCTCTGCGCCGCATCATGCTTTCCTCTATTCCCGGCTATGCCATTACCGAGGTGGAGATTGATGGCGCCGTGCACGAGTACAGCGCCTTGGAGGGCGTGCAGGAAGATATCCTGCTCATCCTGCTTAACTTAAAGGAAGCGGCAGTGAAAGCCGACGGGCTGCTCCACACTGAGCCCACCTTAGAGCTCAATAAGAGCGGCGTAGGTCCGGTGACGGCCGGAGACATCGTCTGCCCGGGCGGCGTTGAGATCATGAACAAGGACCTGGTGATCTGCCACATCACCGATCCCAACGTCAAGCTTCATGCTTTGATGCACGTTACCCGCGGCCGCGGCTATGTGCAGACTCCGGCCCATCAGCATATCGAAGGCTCCGGCGAGGAGCGCTTCATCGGGCGTCTGCTCATTGATGCCTCCTACTGCCCGGTGCTCAATGTGGCCGTGCATACCGAGTCATACGCCGATCACTCCAAGGAGCGGCTGTTCCTTGATATCGAGACCAACGGCACTATTGACCCGGCTGAGGCCGTGTCGATCGCGGCTACCATCTTCTCAGAGCAGCTGGGCTGCTTTGTGGATATCCGCAATTCCGTCACTCCGCCTGAGGACAGCTCCTTCAGACCGCTCATCGATCCGAAGCTGCTTTGCCCGGTCGAAGATCTGGAGCTTACCGTACGCTCTGCCAATTGCCTTAAGGCTGAAGGCATTAAGTACATCGGCGATCTGGTGCAGCGCACCGAGGTCGAACTGCTCAAGACCCCGAATTTGGGCAAGAAGTCCTTAACTGAAATCAAGGACGTACTGGCCGATCGCGGGCTGACCTTAGGTATGCGCTTGGAGCACTGGCCTCCTCCCGATTTAGAGGGCGCTCGTTAAGCGGATCTGGGCTGCCTGCGGGCGGCCCAAATTTTTCGCGGTTTGGAAATTATCAAAAGCTGATAACCGAAACGGGTTATAATGCCAGCAGACTTACCACGGTTAAAAGTTAGTCTGTATTATCTTAAGTACAATCGAGCGTACGCGTCAGGCTGCTGTGCCGGCTGATTTAATTCATGCCCAAATTTATACCTGTCGGCGTATGCAGCAAAATTCTAAATACGCTGCAGTTATCCACAGCAGCATTATTAATCAGGACAAATCATGTCTTCAGCATCATCAGGACTGTTTAGGCGGGATATTAATGGACTTAGAGCTGTAGCAGTCTTGGGAGTGCTGCTGTTTCATCTTTTTGCTTATCTTAAGTATCAGGGAATTCTTCCGCAGGGAGATTATTTTACTGGGGGCTATGTCGGAGTTGATATCTTTTTTGTGATATCCGGCTTTCTAATGACCTCAATCATTGTCAAACGCTTGGAGTCAGGCTCGTTCAGTGTGTGGGAGTTCTGGAAACGCCGTGCTGGGCGTATCTGTCCTGCCCTACTCGCGGTCGTTATTTTAGTAATGGCCTGGGGCTACTTCACTCAGTTGCCATACAATTATAAAGAAACCTCACGTGAGGCCTTACGCGCTCTGCTGTTTGTAAGCAATTTTTGGTTTGCTCGAGATGAGGGGTACTTTACTGAGTCTGTCTTAGATAAACCTCTGCTGCACTCTTGGTCTTTATCCGTTGAGTGGCAGTTCTATCTGTTATACCCGCTGTTTCTAATGCTGTGGGCAAGGTTTGTCTCAGTCAAAACCCTGCTCCATTTTGTCGGCATCTTATGGGGGATAAGTTTTGCATCCTCTTTTGTTTTAGCTGACTACAGCAGCTCGTACTTTATGCTGCACGTCAGAGCTTGGGAGCTGTTGAGCGGCGGCATTGTATTTCTTCTGCCGCAGCTTAAGCTGAAAGCTTTTACTGCAAGAGCGCTGGAGCTGGGGGCTCTGTTAGTCATCATTTTAAATATTGTGCTGGCTAAGCCCATGGATGGATGGAGCACGCTTTCAGTACTGCCGGGAGTACTGGCCTGCGCTTTTATGCTGTGGCTGAACATTGAACGATCCTGCGTGTCCAATGTATTTTTTCAGTTTTGCGGCAAGATATCCTATTCAACGTATTTAATTCATTGGCCGGTTATAGTTGTCAGTGCTAAATTAGAACTTATAGATAATTTCATTGTTATTCTGCTGATTATTTTTGCCTATTCAGCTTTATCTTATTATTTCATTGAAACGAAGCGCAAATGGCATTGGAAAATAATTGTTATTTATGCAGTACTGATTGGATTTTCCCAGTACGAGTCCGGCAATAAAGGGTATACGCTGTTTAATAAATCATTTCCTCCGTATAGATACCATCAAATATTTTACGGCGGCGGATATATACCAAATGAAGGACAGATCTCTCATGGGACGCTGCCGGGAAGACCTGAATTGATATTAGCCGGCGACTCATTTGCCAGACAATATGGTTTGTTTTTTAATCAGCACCTGCCGTATGTTTCGGTATTCTGTGATGGACAGCTCTACTTAAAATATTTTCAAGCGGCTGGGGGAGAGGAGTGGGTGCAGCATGCAGAAGATTATTATGCCAACTTTATGCTGATGCTGCAGAATGAAGATTGTAAGAAAGTGATGCTGGCACATAATTGGTATGCTCACCTCAACAAAGAAAAGTATACCTCAGCCCCAAACATGAGTGTTGACGAAAGGCTTGAGCTGGTAAAGAAGAGTTTGATTGATTTAGCAAAGGAATTTCCGGATAAGCAATTTTATATCATTGGCCAGACAGTCTCATTCAATCATATTATGCCCGACTGTTCGCTGCTGAAGAGTCATCCGCACCCGTTAATTAACAGTTTATTCAGTTGGCTGGACTGTGCTCAGACGCAGCGCGGGGATTTTACAGCGGTGGATTATGTTAATCAGCAGTTGGCAGAAGTCTGCGTGGGGGGTAATTTGATTTTTATTGATCCGAATCCTGCGATTTGTCATGGTCAGCAGTGTGATGTGGTTAAAGGTGAGATGCTTACCTTTTCAGATGGAAGCCATTTATCGTTAAACGGCGCCGAAACTATAGGGATGTATATACTGCAGCAGATTTTTCCTGATTGTCCCGACTTAACAGCAGATACAAAGTAAGGCGGCAGCGAGAAGCTTAATTAAGACGTTTGACCATTGACGGGGGTTTATGAGTTTTTTCTTAAATATGCCTAATCTTATTATTGCAGGAGTGTTTGAATGGCTGCTGTTTCCTATCAGTGAGCATTTTGTAATAGGTTAAATTTCAGGCATATATAGAGAGACGAACTGCATTTTTAAAATCTTTGTTTTTAACAGCAGTATGCAGGACGATTATTATGAAAGGAAATTTGGTGTTCTGTACTGACAGCCGCTACGCGCAGCATTTAGCTGTCTTAATTTATTCTATTCTGCTGCACACCTCCGTGCCGCTTAATTTCTTCGTGCTTTACTCTTCCTTAAATGATAAGGATAGAGAGCAGCTTAACTCTCTAATTGAGCGCATGTCCTGCATGCGCGATCTTGCTTTCACAATTGAATTTATTCCAGTGGATGTCAAAGCAAAATTGGAAGAGCACGGACTGAATGTAAACTCCTTTCGCGACTGCTTTGACCCGTATACCCGTCTTTTTGTCACCGAAATATTTGCAGGCAGAAACTTAGATAAGCTAATTTATCTGGATGTTGATATGGTCTGCAAGGGGGATATAGCGCCTTTGGTTGCAGAGTGCGAGAAGCTCGTGACCTTCGGCGGGGTGCTCGATACAGTATCCATCAAGCTTAATTATCCCTTAATTACGCCTACTTACATCAACTCAGGACTTTTGCTCTTATCTTTAAGTTACTTATCCCGCATCAACTTTATTGAAAAGTGTGCGGTCTTTATCAAGGAGCATTTACAGGATCTCGTCTGTCCCGATCAGGACGTTATCAACAATGTCATTTCGGCGTCAGATCTTAAATTGATCTCGCAGCGCTATAACGAATATTTGCCGAGTAAAGAAAAGGTTGCAGCGGCGGTGATCCTGCATTACACCGGTCCTTTTAAGCCGTGGATGCCGCAGACCCGCTGGCGCATGAAGAAAGTCTATTGGCAGGCTTATCGCAAGGGCTGTGAAGCTTGTCTCGCCGGCAAAAATGCCGACCTGACGTTTGTTAAGCGGCAGATACGCAAATACGCCAAACTCCGTCCAGTCTTTAATCTCATGGTATCGCTGCGCAAACACTTGGGCGACAAGTGCCCAGCCTTTATTATTTAAGGACTTTTATGTCAGCCGTGAATCCAATTTCTGATGATCAGTACAGCGCGTTGGAAGATCGCGCTTTGAATATATTTAAGCACGCCGCCGAGGACTGGCTTGAAGATCCGGCTTATCAGCGTTTACTGCGCTTAGGTGACAACCCGCGCCTGCAGCTGTGCCTCGCCTTTACTGAAGATCCCCAGTTTGCCGAATGGCAGGATACCGATCTGCTGCCTGAGGATTTAGAGACTGAGGAGCTGGTGCAGTTCACCCTCTTTTATGCAGCGCTGCCGGAGGATGCAGAGACAGATGCAGATGTAGAACCTGAGGAAATTGCTGCCAAGATCCTGCTGTCCGCTCAGGAGAATAATGATTACTGCGCCGTGCAGTGGTTCCCGGAGAGCTAGATGGGTTTGGGCAAAATCTGGCACTCGCTGCGTGATCGAGTGCGCCTTGTATATAATCTGCGCCGCTGGCGGTTCAAGCCGGATGGTGTTGTTAAAGACTTTGCTTTTGCACATCTAAGGCATTTAGTCATCGCCAAAATGGACGGCAAGCTGGGCGACAGTCAGGTCATTACCCCATTTATCCGCAATCTGCGCCGGGCGTGTCCGCAGCTGGCCGTCACCGTGATCTGTACGCCCAATGTCGCGCCGATTTATCAGGATATTCTAGGTCTGCAGACCGTGGAAGTCCCTAAAAAGGCTCAGCCGCATCAGGTAGAAGAAGCGCTTAAAGGTGCGCAGACATTATTTGCTGTCCCTTGTGATGCGCTGCTCACCACTGAGCCCAACTTCCGCTCCCGTGACCTGTACTTAAACTATCTGTTAAAGCCTGCCTATCTCATCGGCATTGAAGAGCGCAGCGGCACCGTCAATCTCAATTTAAAGCCCAGGAGCTTGGGCAAACATATCACGCAGTATTTTGCTGATCTGCTCGCTGCAGGCGGCATCCCGGAGAGTGTGCAGGATCCGTCCTACATTCCCTTATACACCTCAAAAGAACAGTCCAAGGCCGTCGGAGTGATCTGCAAACCGTGCCTTGGGATCGCGCCTTTCGGGGCGTCTTCGCATAGACGTCTCAGTGATGCGGCTTTGCAGGAGCTGATGGAATTTATTGCTGAAAGGACCACTTTTAATGCAGCGCTCTTGTTTAAGCCCAGCGGGCAGCTGAAGCAGCATGCGGAAGCTCTGCTGGGCGAGCGTTTGCTGGCTCTGCCCGAAAAGACTACGGTTTTAGAATATGCCGCATTAATTGGCCAGTGCTCTGTTATTTTGTCAGTGGACAGTGCCGCAGTGCATTTGGCCAATGGCAGTCGGGTGCCTGCTTTCTGTCTGTACGGCGGCTTAGATCCTGACGGTATTAAGCGCTGGGGCCCTGCTCCCTTTGCCTCGGAGTGTACGGCTTTCAGCAAGCAGGGCAGCGCCATTGATGAGCTCAGCTTTGCTGATTTTAAGCCGGCATTTTTTGACTTTTTGCAGCGGCAGTTTCACAATGAACTAACTAATCTTAAAGGATAGATCATGACTAAGATTTGCGTGGCAGGCGCCGGCTACGTCGGCCTGTCTTTGGCGGTGCTGCTGGCGCAGCGCCATGAAGTGCGTTTAGTGGAAATTAATCCCGCTAAGGTAGCATTGCTGCAGCAGAGAAAGAGCCCCATCGTTGATAAGAACATCGAGGACTTCCTGGCGCATAAAGAGTTGAACCTCACCGTGGGCTCTGATGCTAAGGCTTTAATGCAGGATGCGGAGTTCATCATCATCGCCACCCCCACCAATTATGATCCTAAGCTCAATCACTTTGATGTAAGCTCAGTGGATGCAGTGATTACTGAAGCGCTGGAATATGCCCCGCAGGCTGAGATGATCATCAAGAGCACTCTGCCGGTAGGCTACACCAAGGAAGCATCGGTCCGTTTCAATACGCAGAAGCTGCACTTCTCGCCGGAATTCCTGCGCGAGGGCATGGCCCTGCACGATAATCTCTATCCCAGCCGCATTATTGTAGGTACGGAAAATCCGGAAGCAGGTCAGCGCTTTGCCGCTCTGCTGCAGCAGGCGGCCTTAAAGCCTGATGTTCCCATCCTGATCATTCCGCCCACCGAGGCAGAAAGTGTTAAGCTTTTTTCCAATACTTATCTTGCGCTGCGCATTTCCTTTTTCAATGAGCTTGATACCTACGCCTGCAAGAAAGGTCTCGACTCCAAGGCCATTATTCAGGGCGTGTGCTTAGATCCGCGCATCGGTGATTTCTACAATAATCCGTCCTTTGGCTACGGCGGCTACTGCCTGCCCAAAGATACCAAGCAGCTGCGGGCCAACTTTGAAGATGTGCCTAACTGCCTCATCGGGGCTATTGTGGAATCCAACAGCGTCCGCAAAGACTTCATCGCCGATTCTATTATCGATATGCGGCCAAAGCGCGTGGGTGTCTTCCGCCTCATCATGAAGAGTGGATCGGATAACTTCCGCCAGTCCTCTATTCAAGGCGTGATGAAGCGCATTAAGGCCAAGGGCATCGAGGTGGTGGTGTACGAGCCGCTGCTTAAAGAAGATCTGTTCTTTAACTCCCGCGTGGAACGCGACCTGAATACATTTAAGGCAGAGTGCGACGTGATCTTAGCTAATCGCGCTGCGCCGGAGCTGGAGGATGTTAAGGACAAGGTTTATACCCGCGACCTCTTCCACAACGTCTAAGGTCATCTGGTTGGGCAGAGCTTACACACAGTCTGCAGATCCTGCTTTTGTCCGAAGTGAGCTCCGGATAAACAAAGGCTGCAGCATCGCCTTTGCAGCAGTTTAGGCAGGCCAAAAACAGCCGGAACAGCTTTTGCGGCCTGTGCAGATTATGGATAATTCCTACTTAGGCTTTAAGCAGCCGCTGATAAAGCGCCAAATATCTTTCTGCCATCTGCGCTGGGCTGTGCTCTGCGGCCACCTGCAGTTCTCCCTGAATGAGCTGGGCGCGCAGCTTGGGATCGCCCTTGATGCGCAGAATGTCGGCAGCTAAAGCAGCGCTGTCCTGCGGCTCAATTAAAAGGCCGCTGTGCTCGGGAATGACGATATCAGGGATGCCGCCGGTGCGCGCTGCTACAATCGGCACCCGTGCTGCCATCACATCGAGCAGTACTGAACCTAGCCCCTCGTAATTTGACGGAAAGGCAAACACGTCAAAGCAGGGCAGATAATCCGCCACATTGTCTTTAAAGCCTAAAAATTCGGCATCAACACCCAAATCATGCGCCAGCTGCTGCAGCTGTGCCTCATCCTCGCCTGCGCCTAAAAACAGCACTTTAAGGTCAGGGATCTTACTTTTAAGCAGCGCTGCAGCCTTCAAGGTCACAGACTGCCCCTTATGGCGGTCAACTAAGGCTCCCACTTGGCCGATGACGAAGTGGTCGGCGTACTGTGCCTGCAGCTGTGCGCTGATCTCTTGATTGGGAGCAAAGCCGGCGTTTACGCTGGGGATAATTTCAACGCTGCGCTTGAACTGCTGCTCCAGCCCTTGGGCAATGGCTTTGGATATAGCCACCAAGGCTGCAGCTTTGCCGTTGATGCGGCGATTGAGCGCATTGTCTCGTATGCGCTCCGGCACTCGGCGCGTAATGATATAAGGCACTGGATAGAATAGGGAGTGCAGATAGACCCACTGCGCTGCGCGCGCCTCATGAGCGTGCATCAGGGCGCAGCGTCGTTTGAGGTGCAAATGCCCGGACAGGCGGGCATCAGGCTTATTGCGCAGGGGTAAAATCTGTAATCCCGCCAAGCCGCTTAAATGCTCAATTAAGGGGCTGTCCTCCCGGCACACTAAGATCTGCGGCAGGGAGTAATGTTCGGCCAGCGCTTGAATGAGCAGTTCGGTTTGACGCTCACCGCCGCGAAAGCCGTGGGCTAAATTTACGTGGGCGATAGGTAAAAGCGCGGCCATAGCGTGAACCTCCGATCATTAGGGGTTAATGGTGATGGGCGTACCCGGATCGACCAGGGAGATAAGCTCATCCATCTCCGGATTTAAGATGGCAATACAGCCGTTAGTCCAATCAGAGCGCTGTACGCTTTCATGGTATTCGCTGTCTGACGGCGGCTGGCCGTGGATCATGATCATGCCTCCGGGACTGCGGCCTAATCTGCGCGCTTCGGCGATATCCTCCGGATTGGGGTAGGAGATATGAAAGGCCTTATAGTAATACGAGTGCGGCTTTATATAGTCGAGGGTATAGGTCCCCTCCGGGGTGCGGCGATCGCCTTCATACTGTTTATCGCCGGTCGGGCGGTCTGAAAGTGCAATCCAGTAGGTACGCACCACTTCATCGCCGTGCATTAAGAACATTTGATAATGCGACTTATTGACGATGACGTGATCGACTAAGTTCTTAGGTGCGCGCCAGCCCTCCGGATAGAGCGCTAAATTGGAAAAAAAGCCTAATTTCTTATAATCAAACTCCGGATCGTAGGAGATTTTCTCCATCACAGCGTTAGTCAGCAGCTCCGGCGGCAATTGTGCGGCTGATGCCAAGGCCGGACGGCAGGTCAGCATAGTGCCGATCATAAGGGCAGAGAGTGCGGTGCAGCGCAGCAGGTTTACAGATAAGGTCCAGATCATGAATAGTATCAAGCGATAAAATTTAAGCGCTGTAAAAAAATTACAGCGTGTTTTAGAATGGTAGCACGAACTAAGAACAAACTGCAGTTTACAGCGCTTCAATCATATTGCGCCATCTGATCCCGAAATTAATCTATGTCCGACCCTAAAGATCTCAGTCTTGAAGGCATTGAAACCATGCCTTTGCAGGTATTTGCGGAAAATGCCTACCTTAATTACTCCATGAACGTGATCCGCGACCGCGCTCTGCCTGCGGTAACGGACGGCATGAAGCCGGTGCAGCGGCGCATTATCTACGCCATGGCCAAGCTCGGGATCGGACCTAAAGCTAAGCACGTCAAATCGGCCCGCACCGTGGGTGAAGTGCTGGGTAAATACCACCCTCACGGCGACAGCGCCTGCTATGAAGCCATGGTGCTGATGGCGCAGCCCTTTACCTACCGCTATCCCTTAGTGGACGGGCAGGGCAACTGGGGCGATGTGGAGTCGCCCAAATCCTTCGCCGCCATGCGCTATACCGAATCGCGCTTGTCGCCGTTCTCGGACATTCTGCTCTCTGAGCTCAATACCGGCTGCGTGGAGTGGCTACCCAATTTCGACGGCACCACTGAAGAGCCTAAGGCGCTGCCGGCACGGCTGCCCAATATCTTATTGAACGGCACTACCGGCATTGCCGTGGGCATGGCTACCGATATCCCGCCGCATAATCTGCGCGAACTGGCAGCCGCCTGCGTATACCTCTTGGAGCATCCGGAGGCGACAGTAGCGGACTTAATGGAACTGGTGCAGGGGCCGGATTATCCCTGCGGGGCAGAAATTGTTTCCTCTAAAGCTGATCTGCTGAAGATCTATGAAACCGGGCGCGGATCTGTCAGACAGCGCGCGGTCTATCACGTGGAAAAAGACGGCATCGTGATCACGGCGCTGCCTTATCAAATCTCCGGCGGCCAGGTGGAAAAGGAAATTGCCGATCTGATGAGCAAAAAAAAGCTGCCTCTGGTGGCTGATTTCATCAATGCCTCGGATCACAATAATCCCTGCAGGCTTATCGTGGTGCCGCGCTCGAACCGCGTCAACGTGCCGCAGTTAATGGAGCATTTGTTTGCGGTTACCTCGCTGGAAAATACTTATCGCGTAAATCTCAATATCTTAGGTCTTGACGGCAGGCCGGCAGTTAAGAATCTTGCAGTCATTCTGAGTGAATGGCTGATCTTTAGAATTGACACGGTCAAAAAGCGCCTGATGCATCGCCTTGAGCAGGTCAATAAGCGGCTGCATCTGCTGGACGGACTGCTGACGGTATTCTTAAATTTAGATGAGGTTATCGCCATCATCCGTCACTCTGACGATCCGAAAAAAGAGCTGATGGAGCGCTTTAAGCTTACGGAAGCGCAGGTGGAGTACATCTTAGAGACCAAACTGCGGCAGCTGGCGCGCTTGGAGGAAATGAAGATCAAGGATGAGATGGACAAGCTGACGACTGAAAAGCACAAGCTTGAGACCTTATTATCCTCTGAGGTGCGGCTGAAGACCTTTATCAAAAAAGAGATCATGGCCGATGCCAAGACCTACGGTGATGAGCGGCGCTGTCAAGTGATTGAGCGGGCGGAAGCTGTTGCCATGCCGGAGGAAGATTTAACTCCCAGCACGCCGATGACCGTGATCCTCTCTAAGATGGGCTGGGTTAAAGCCGCCGTCGGCGCTGACGTTGATGCTGAGCACATGGCTTTTAAAGGCGGTGATGCCTTCCAGGCTAAAGCCTCCGGCAGGAGCAATCAGGCGGCAGTCTTTTTGACCAATTTGGGCCGCGTCTATACCGTGGATATTAAAGATCTGCCTTCCGCACGCGGACAGGGTGACCCGCTTTCGAGCAAGGCCGCGCTGCAGCCGAACGAACAGGCGCTCTTTGTTCTGACTGGATCGCCGGGGGATTATTTCCTGCTTGCCACCTCCAAAGCCTACGGTTTTATCTGCCCGTACGCCGAACTTGAGACCAGACTTAAAGCCGGCAAGGCCTTAATGACTATTGATCCGGAAGCCAAATTACTCCCGCCGCAGAAGCTTGCGAATAAGGACACTGATTTAATTGCGGTGGTCAGCCTGCAGGGCAAATTTCTGCTCTATCCGGCAAATGAGCTGCCCGTCCTTGCGCGCGGCAAGGGCAATAAGCTCATTAATATTGCGGCGGCCAAATTAGACGTGGGGCTTGACGGCGTGGCTGCGGCGGCTGTCGTGCCGGAAAACGCCGGCGTGGTGCTGCACTGCGGCAAGCGGGTATTAAAACTCAGCAGTGCAGATCTCAAAGAGCGCGTGAGCTCTCGAGCCAAATCCGGCACCGCGCTGCCGCGCGGCTTCCAAAAAGTCGATTTTATTGAAGTGGTTCTGCCGGCTGCTGATGAGCCTAGTGCACCGGAGACTGCGGATTTCACTTTAGACTAAAGAAAAATGACCATGACCCTCCATCCCTACAATTTCATGTTTGCGACCAATGCTGAATTTGGCTGGTTGCTGCCCTTAGTTTTGGCCTCGATTTTTGATCATGCTCCTGCTCCCTGTCGGGTATTTATTTTCTACTCCTCGCTTTACGATAAGGATCAGAAGAAGATTATGCAGACTGCACAGTTTTACGGGCAGGAAGTGGTGCTGGAGCAGTATGACATCAAGCACGTACTGGATACTTATCATTTAGATGAAGCTCCTGCGTGGTTTGGCAGTTTTGACGCTTATACCCGCATTTTTGCTGCAGAGGAGCTCTATCAGCGGGGCATTGAGAAGTGTATTTATTTAGACTGCGATGTACTGATCATACGTTCCTTGGACAGCCTGTTTAAAATTTACGATGGAATGAATACCATCGGCGGACTAGCAGGTCGAGAGCCAAACAGTAAAAATCCTTTCATGACCGATAATTATCTTAACTCCGGCGTGCTGGTGATGAATCTTAAGTATCTGCACGATCATGATTTCACTCCGCGCTGTGTGGATTTTTTGCAGAAACATGCTGCAGACTCTGGCTACATGGATCAGGATGCCATCAGCAATTCACTCGACCAAAGTGCAGTGGTGAATATTGGCGCTGGCTACAATATGATGCGCCGTTCTCGGAATGATGTAGAGCAGGCTGTAATCCTGCATTATGCTGGTCAAAAACCGTGGAGATTTTGGCGTAAATGGAGCCATGCCAAATATGTCTACTATGAACTGAGGCTGTTCTACTTTTTAAAGCTGCATGGCATGCCTGTTTCTCACAGGTGCTTTGATAAGATATTCTATATCATCGAATTTTTAACCACGCCGCTGACTTACTTGCTAAATTCAGCGCATGATTTGAATTTTAAGCGCAGAATGCACCGTAAAAAGAAGCGCTTGGAGCGGATGCAGCATCGGTGATAAATCGAGCTGAGCCGGGATCTCCGGCTCACTGTTTAAATCACTGCCCAGAAAATGCCGAAGACGCGATAGCACAGACTGTTTATAGCATACAGCACTAAGATGATGACCATCAGTGAAATATCGATCATGCCGATGGGCGGGATGATCCGCTGCACCGGGGCAGTGATCGGCGCGGTGATCTGATACATCAAATAGCTCAGACTGCGGGTGCTGGGCAGCCATGAAGTCAGCGCCTGAATGATAAGCAGCATAAAGAGCAGGTAGCCGAAGACTTTAAAAGGCATCAGCGCTCCGACCGTAAGGCTGAACTGCAGCGGCAGATTGATGTATGCGCCTAAGACCAGCCAAAACACGAAGCTGATAATAAAGCCCACTACTGCGCCGCCGATGTACCAGCTTTTAATATGCAGGCTGCGCAGTGCCGGCAGATTAACCAGTGGATTGGTCAGCTTAAGCACGGCTTGAGTAAAGGGATGATAGTAATCGGCGCTGGCAGACTGCAGCAAAAAGCGCAGCTCAAACAGCATCACTAAAGCTTCAGCGGCGATGAGCAGTAATTTCACGCGAACATCTCCTCAAATTCGTGGGTCCGGTCCATGGAAGCCTGCACCGCAGCCGCTACCATTTCTTCAAATTTATAAGCCGTCATCTGCTTGAGTCCTTCAAAGGTAGTGCCGCCCTTGGAGGTTACTGCCTCACGCAGCTGACTTATCGGGATATCGGAATTGGCAATACACATCGAGGCCATGCCCAGTGCGGTTTGCTGGATCAGTTCTCTGGCCTCCTGCTTGCTGAAGCCGCGCTTGACGGTTTCGGCAATTAAGGCCTCTAAGAAGCGGTACATAAAGGCCGGGCTGGATCCTGCTACGCAGCCGATGACGTTGATGCCTTCCTCCGTGGAGGTTTCTACTAAGGATCCCAGTCCCTTGAGCAGCTCGCGGCATAAAGCGCCGTCCTCAGCGCTGGCTCCGGCACCGTAATAAATGCCGATGACGCCGAGGCCTAATTTAGCCGGAGTATTGGGCATGATGCGGATAATGCGATCAGAGCCCGTGAGCTTGGAGATGCCGGAGCAGACAAAGCCCGCGGCCATGGAAATGACCAATTTATGCGCAAAATCTACTTTGGCTGCCGCAAGCTCAGTGAGCACGGCAGTCAGCATCTGCGGCTTGACCCCTAAGAAGATAACCTCGCCGGCTTGGGCAGCTGCCGCGTTGTCGGTGGTAATCGACGCCCCGGCATCGGCAAAATGCTGCAGTTTGTCCACATGCGGTCCGCTGACCACAATTTTGTCCTGTCCAGGGCGGGTTTTAATAATGCCGTTGAAGATGCAGCCGGCCATATTGCCGCCGCCGATAAAAGCGATAGTACTCATGCTTGTTCCTTATTTCTGTATTCGCGGGGGCCGAAAATAGCCGTGCCGATGCGCACCTCGGTGCTGCCGCATTTTATCGCCGCTTCCATGTCGTGGGTCATGCCAATGGACAGAATATTAAAATGCGGATACTGTGCGCTGTACTTATCAAATTCGCGCTTTAAAGCCATGAAGGAGCGCTCAATTTCAGCGAGATCGTCAGTTTCTTTGGCGATGCCCATCAGACCGCGCAGCTGCAGATGCTCTTTCTGTTCAATAAATCCGATAAGTTCAGGCAGCTCGGTAAATGAGCAGCCGGATTTCTGATCTTCATCTGAAATATTGACCTGCACTAAGACCTGCAGGGGCTTGAAGCCTGCAGGGCGCTGATCATTCAGCCGTTCTGCGATCTTGATGCGATCTACGCTCTCAACGATGTCGAAGTTTTCGGCAATCAGACGGGTCTTATTGGACTGAATAGGACCGATGAAATGCCAGATGATGTCGTTATAGCCTTGCGCCTTCAGATCTTGAATTTTCTCTGCAGCTTCATGGGCGTAGGATTCGCCGAAGTGCCGCTCACCGTCCTGATAGGCCTCGATGATGGCAGTCTGCGGTTTGGTTTTGCTTACGCACAATAAGGTCACGGCATCGGCAGGACGCTGATAACTGGATGAATATTGCGAGATTTCCTGATGAATATGAGAAAGATTTGCAGAAACTTGTCCCATTTTTCTAAAAGCTTTAAAATTATCTAACCGTCCATATTATAAGGCAAGATCTTGCCGGAGCTTTTAAAGGATATCCTTATGTTTGCTATTGATAAAGATCTGTGCACCGCCTGCGGTGAGTGCAAGGACTGCTGCCCCTGCGACGCTATTACTGAGCATGAGGAAGAGGGCTACAGCAGTATTGATCCGGATTTATGCGCCGACTGCGGTGCATGCCTTGATGTCTGCGAGTTCAATGCGATTTTTGAATACGATCCGAGCTTAGAGATCCCCCATAAGTAAGCAGACAGCAATGTCATGGAAGAAGCACAAAAGCAAATTTTGCTCAGTTCTGTGGTTACTAAATCTGCTGCGTAAGCTTTCAAAGCGGCATGACATTCAATATATCAACCTAGTTCCAATTAATTAAGGATCATGATTGCGGAAACTTATACTTCTTGTATAAGTTATTATGTTTCGATGTACGAAGCTGAAGGCATTGTATTTCCAATACAAAATATAGAGTTAGATAAATGTTTCACTTTATAACTAAAAATACAATGATTTCTTTTGATAAGGAACATTGGAAAAAAACAAAAGTAAAAAAAATTTTTGGGAATAGAACTAATAAAAACAGAAGAGTCTAATAAAAATTACAGAGTATATATATATATATACGCATACTTTATGGATTATTTTCAATTAAGCAGGAAGAGCACCGAATTTACAGAATGTTGGGTATTAAGATAAAAAAGATCAATCGAGATTATTGGGCAGATTTTAAACCTAGTATCAGAGTTTTGCAAAGAACAGTAAATAACGTTATTAGTTGGAATCGAGCAATAGCTGTACACCCTATCACTTTCAAAGACACTTTTAATTGCCTGTCCGGTAAAACAGTTTATCTCATAGCTTCAGGACCTTCTGCTGATGCTTTTAAAGATCATCAGCAGGATCCAGATGCTATATATGTTGCCATCAATGGGGCAATCTCGCTGCGAAATATAAATTTTGACTTCTTATTTGTGAGAGATTTTCATAATTTTAATTTCTTTCAAAAATTTATTGATTATAAACCTGACAGCTGTAAGAAATTTTTTGGTATTCAAGCTAAAATTGATACTACGGGGCGTATTCCGGAAATATATAAAACCAACCCGCTTATCCGCTTTTTTTATATTAAGCACTATTCTGATATGTCATTTGCTAACGACATAGAGCATGAGCCTTTTGCTGATTTTGGTTCCACTGTATTTAGTGCCATGCAGTTTCTTCTTTACACAAACCCCAGAATAATTTATTTGGTTGGCTGTGACTGCACTCACGGTTATTTTTATGACAAAGGACGACAAACCAATTTACAAACAGGCTTAGTTTACGGCTGGCTTAAATTAAGAGACTTTATAAAACTTACCAACCCTTCTATAAAAATCGTCAGTATTAATCCCGTTGGTTTAAAAGGGATGTTTGAAGACGAGTTTTCTATACAGCCATCACCTTCTAAATAAGATCATCCAATATTATGTCCTACTTTAAATATGAATTTCTAAATCGCGCTAAAGCATATTTGAAAAAGTACGGCGATCCATTAATACCAGTTAAATTGCTTTTCTGGTCCTTAAAGTTTTATTTAAAAAGAAAAACATCCCGATACTTGTTCATCGATAAGCTGAATGTGTGCTTTTTGTTATGGGGCGGTATTGGTGACAAAATTATCAGCATGCAATGGATTATGACTTTTATCAAAGAAATAAAAGTTAAGAACAAAAACATTTCATGCATTTTATTAATCGATAATATAAATCAAAACAGCTTTATTAATTTTGATCCATCCTTGTTTGATGCTGTAAAACCGCGACGTTTTTTTGAAAAATATAAATTTGATGTTGTATTAAATACAGATAACTTTATTTCTGTAATAGAGTGTGATTATTCAAAACTTTATAAGTACCTTCCTGATTATGTAGATAAGTTCAAGGTGGCTGAGAAATTTACTAAAGACTATATTAAATTCAATGAAGCACAGTACTTTGGACAGTTAATGAATCTTTGCGTTCTCAAGGGGTGGAACCGCTATGATCTGCTGGGGGCTTGCAGTCTTTGCTGTTTTAATAGAGATTCATTAATAGTAAAAAAACTCGAACCGGCGTTTATTACAGATACACTTTGTAAATTTGGCTTAGTGTCTTGTAAATTTATTACTATTCACAGTGGAATTGGAAAAATTTCAGAATATCGCACCAATGCGCATTTAACGAGAACTATACCGGACATTATGTGCAGTCAGATCTGCGCCTCTGTTAAGCAAATGTTTCCTCATTACTGCATAGTACAGTTGGGAGATCTATCGAGTAACATCATACCTGAAGCTGATATATGTCTTATTGGTAAAACCTCTCTTCAGGAAACTGAAGCATTGCTTTTTGCTTCCTGTGCCCATATCGACAACGACAGCGGGCTGATTCACATGCGTCATATATTAGGCAAGCGCAATCTGGTATTGTGGGGGCCAACAGATTACCGTTATGTGGGTTACGATTGCGATATCAATTTGCATAGCAAAGATTGTTCTCCCTGCATGTGGTTTTTAAACGACTGGGAGGTTTGTTGTTCTAAGTATAGTAAACCAGTATGTATGAACAGTATACCTATAGCTGATGTATTGAGTGGATTATCAGAATTGCTTTGTGCAGAATCAAAGGCAGTTGGTGGTGCTTAACGATTCTAGCATTTGGCATTTCGCAGAACCTATTAAATAAGGCATCAGATATACGGTATCGCAAAGCGAAGCGTGAAGAGATAAAATGATCTCTAAGATGCTTATTGTACCGTCAATCATTGTTATAATCAGCTATGTGAAGATGCGTGCTTTTATAAAATCCTGACTATGCCTTTTGGATAATAACTATGAATATAGCTATACTCACGTTGTCCCCTGCCTGAAAACGATAATTATGGTGCCGCGTTACAAGGATGGGCCCTAAAAAACTATTGTAATAATGGGGGGCACACGGCACGAATAATATTTATCGGTGAAGACAAAAAATTATCTGAATTTATTCTTGATAAAATAAACGCTGCTAATAAAAAATATCCAAAAAATATAAGTTTTAAGTATGATTTAAAAAGATCGTTTAGAAAAATTAGAATCCTTTATGAAATATTTTCACAATTTTATAAACATAAAATTATTTTAAAGTACGCGAAAAGATATAAAAAATTCACAAAATTTCTAATCGATGAGTGTTATCTGACATCATCTTCACTTAAGGTCAGAGATATTAGGCGTGGCAAATTAAAAGATGATTTAATCATCGTTGGTAGTGATTGTGTATGGTTTGTTCATTCTGGTCAGCCGCATTCAATGCCAATTAACGTGAATAAAAAAGAGGGGCTATTTTTCGGCTATTTCAATTTACATAAAAATCAAAAAAGAATTGCCTATTCAGTCAGTCAGGGAATATTTCCAAAGGATGATTATTCAAACTTCTTCGTAAATTCAGCTATGAATTTTTCTAATATATCTGTAAGAGAAGCAGAAAGTGCAGAATATTTGTTGAATTGCGGAGTTAAGCAAAATATTGAAGTTACAGTAGATCCTACTTTATTATTAAATAGAAATGATTACGATGAACTTGCAGAAAATGCCGAAGTGCCATCGAGCGTAAAAAAATTAAAATCTAAATATATTTTAGTATATATACTCAAGCCAAATGATAAACAATATATAAACGAATATGTTGAAAGAGCTAAAAAGTTTTTCAAGCTGCCAATAGTTTGTGTTAATAAAAGAAAAGAATTCTTTATAAATAATGCCATTATTATAGGTGATGAATGTGACCCTAAAGAATTTATAGCTCTGTTTAAAGATGCTTAATACTTTATTACTAATTCATTTCATGGAATGGTTTTTGCTTCTATATATCATGTGAGATTTATCGGCTTTCGGCGACATATTCATGATTTTAGACAGTTAAATTTAGTTAAGGAACTTGGTTTAGAGTCAAGGCTTCTTATACCTAGTGATTCAAAAAATGATGCTTTATTTTCAGAGATGATTGATTTTGATAGAGTAGATAGTAATAGGCTAATGGCAATTAAAGATTCTATTACATTTTTAAAACGTTCGGGAGTGTAATTGATTAAGCTTTTTAGAAATAAAATTGTGCGATTGACGATCTTTCCAAGCCATATATGAAATATGTATCAATTTATGGCGTTTAGCCTTATTAGGCTTTATCTGAATGTCTCTCTGAATTAATGCCATTATCTGCGAAGTCTGTGTATATAATCGCTGACAGCGGATTAACATAATAATTCTGAGCGCCGAAATAATGCGCTGGTTTATTGACTCAGGATTTGTAACATTGACGCCGATTCTTTGTTTCAGATCACCTGACAGGCTGTGATACTTGCAGCATATCTATTGTTTACCACGAGATCTGGTATTACTGCGCATCAGAATTATTCCTATGATCCCTTTTTGCTGCATCTTAATTTGCAGATGTTGCCAATAATAGTAAAATGCTGTTAGGTATCTGCCTCGTTTAAAAAATATTTTGCTGAGCCACTTCGCAGCTTTGCGAGCGTGAAATGTATTAAAGTTTACCAAGGTATTTTTACCTTTTCTGAAGGATATCCACTGAGCTACATCAGGCTCGAACATTTTGCAGTAGAATCTGAATAGATTTGTAGCTTCAGGATATTCGTTATAGCGCCATGGAGCCCAAGGTTTTCCGCCTGCAAAATGCAGGATCAGCGCTCCGTTTAAGGTTTTAGGCGCTCGCTGATATTTATCGTCTAAATGATAAGCCGCATCTCCGCAAATTACATTGAGAGCATCTTGATCAGGCAAAACTGGATGCTCGGCAGCTACAAACTCAATACAGCGCTCATCTAAATTAGTGCTGTTCCAAACTGGAAGATTAAACACCATCACTCCAGATACAAAATAATGCGCAATAGTAAATTTGCTGCCGCTATCCGTGGTAATAGTCTTAGGTACTTGGCTATATCCGGTTACAGCTATCGGGTGCTCATGCAAATCCAGATCAGCTAATTCTGCAATGGGGGCACAGCAGACGATATCTGCGTCCAAATAGATCAGATTACTGCCGATAATCTGGCATTCTCTTGCTGCAATAATACGCATACACTGCACAAGAATTCTGCTGTTGACTTTATCTTTCAAACGTTTAAATAACTTTATTTTATCGTATGAGAAAAAACTTATAGATTCTGCAGCTTCAGGGAAACGGCATGCTAATCTTGGTAACAGCAAATCTTTAATCTCTGCTTGGCTTTCTGATGAAGTAAAGATGAAAAACTTAAGTTTATGCTCAGGATGATGGTAAAATAAAGATGCAATTAATGCCCCTGCTCCCAAAACGAAGTTGCGGTCAATGCACAGTAAAAAATTTAGAGGCATCAGTACAGAAGTACCCGTCATAACAAAATATCCTTGCTAAATTTTTGTGATTCGCTAATCGGGCCCTAAGCCGGATGTGAAAAACTCATTATTTAGGATTCTACCCTATTTTTGCCATTTTAATGCCTTTAGGGATTTTAGTATATTGCTCAAATTTTGCATAACCGCACTGTAGCTGACATGTGATATCAAATCGAAGGTGAGTGTATCTATTAGTACTCTAAACATAGTGCGGGGATCTTCAAGTTTGTGGATTCTCCGCTAAGTGTCCATCTCTGGCAAACCGTGAGACCGTTCGGGCTCATTGAACTTATGGTTTTGCATGCTAATTTTAATATTTGTGTCCCGTCTTTATTAATTATCGTCCCAATATGCTATATTTAAAAATGAAATAAATACGATAAAACACCCCTTTTCAGCTCATGGAAATACAGGTTTAATTATCTGTATTTCTTAGGATTTAGCTGAGGTGCATCATGAAAAAACAGGATATTGTGCGCCTGATTGAATGTCATCAAAATGGAGATGACTCCGGATTTAGCCAGCAGGCCATTGAGATAGCAAAAGAGTTTGATGCAAATGGCGATCACAGGATCGGTCAATACATCATGCACCTAATTTCAGGGGTCGGTATTTTTGTCCCGCAGGCCATGCCATGCAGTGAAGATGAGGAAGATGATAAGGAGCTGAATTTTCTTACCCGCTGCAGGCAGACTGCAGACGATATTCTGCTGCCTGAATGCGTGCTGGATGATCTGAAAGGTGCCGCCCGCGCGGTAGTGCGCAATATGGGCTTCAGCAAGCTGCTGTTTACCGGCGCGCCGGGAACAGGCAAAACCCAGGCAGCCTATGCTTTTTCCAAGCTGCTGGATAGAAGGCTGTATACCGTTAACTTTTCCACAATCGTTGACAGTAAGCTTGGCCAAACCAACAGGAACATAGCCGCTCTTTTTGCTGAAATCAATCAGCTCAGCTCCCCGGATAAAGCCGCTGTCCTGTTTGACGAAATTGATGCCTTAGCATTAAACCGCATCAGTCAGCAGGACTTAAGAGAAATGGGACGTGCGGTTTCGGCTTTACTCAAAGGCCTCGATGAAATGAACAGCAGCATTCTGCTTATTGCCACCACCAACCTGATAAATATGATGGATCAGGCGCTGGTACGGCGCTTTGATTATGTTCTGAATTTTGATCGCTATACCAAAGAAGATCTGATAACCATTGCTCAGCAGCGGCTCGATAAATATCTGCAGCAGGCCAGGATCAAATACCGCAATGCCAGACTGTTTAAAAAGATTTTGAGCATTACAGAGAAACTGCCTAACCCTGGTGAGCTGAACAATCTGCTTAAGAGTGCTGTTGCCTTCAGCGATCCTGATCATGAGCAGGACTATTTCAAACGTATTTACCTGGGGTTACTCGGCAAGCCGCAAATTTCACTGGATCAGCTCAAAGCCCAGGGCTTCAGTGTGCGGGAAAGTGAGATCCTAAGCGGGATCTCCAAAAGCTCCATAGCCCGCAGCACTCAGCGCACCGATTAACTGAAAGGGGGTACAGGCCGTGAATAATATCCTGATGCTGAAGAAAAACTTCTTCAGTGCGCCGAATAACAAGCGTGCGGCCGCAGCCCCTAAGCTGTCGCATAAACATCCGGTATCGATATCGCACCTTAGGAAGCTGTCCTCTGAGCTCAACGATTTGTGCAGGTTTTGGCAGGAAGCTCCATATAAAATAGACGGCGCGCTTGTTTCAGTACACTACAATAGAGTCATTCCCAAAAGTCAGCGCGTCAGCCGTATTCTCGGTTTAGATGCAAACAGCGCCTACAGCAGTATCCGTGGAGCTAAATTTGAGCAGACTGCTCGAGATGGTAAAGATGTACTTGCTCACGTGATCACGCATTTCCTGCCATTAGAAAAGCTGAATCATGCAGCGGAGCTTCTGCAGCAGGCGCTGACGGCAGCTGAATCTTTTTTCCCAACAGGCGTGATTACGGCGGAGGCTTTAGACAGTTTTTATCAGAAAAAGGATCTAAACCTTGAGCGTTTTAATGCGCTGATCTCAGCGCGCAGAACGCTGCACGGCAGGCCGCTGTCAATCAGCGCCTTCAACCAAATCATCATAGATGCATCGAATATTAACCGTCTGGCCATAGATAAGTTTGAACTGCCCAGTTCTCTGCATGAAGCCATCATCACTTTTTACGATACCGGCAAAACAGCCGCTGCCGCATTATCAGCCTTGGATATCGTTGTAGATCCAAAATTCCTGCTGTCAGACACTACGGCTCTGCTTACAGCGGAGCAAATCGCCAAAATCACTAAGACTGCCCCATATCTCATATCCATGGCAGTAGATAATCTGCAGTCTCTGGATGAATTTAAATACGAACTGTTACATGAGCAGCAGCGCTCAATCCCTGCTCCACAGAATGAACCTGTAATCGGTGTGATTGATATGCCTTTTAACCCTAACAGTTATTTTGCTGAATGGGTTGAGCCGCATTTGATGGTCTCCCCTTACGAAATTAATGAAAATACTGCCCAGCATGGGACTGCTGTGAGCTCAATTATCGTAGATGGTCCTGCTCTAAATCCAGATCTTGACGATGGATGCGGCCGTTTTCGCGTGCGTCATTTCGGAGTCTTAGACGGAACGCATGTCAATTCCTTTGAAATTATTCAGCACATTCGCCGCATCGTGGAGGAAAATCGCGATATTACCGTCTGGAACCTGTCTTTAGGATCCCCAAAAGAGATTTCCCCAAATTTTGTGTCGATTGAAGCCTTTGAGCTGGATAAACTGCAGAACGAGTACAACGTGCTGTTTATTATTGCCGGCACCAATAAACCGTCCAGACATAAAGCCGATCAATGCCGTATTGGAGCGCCTGCTGACTCCATTAATGCCTTGACCGTAAATGCGGCGGCTTCCGATCTCTCTGCAGCATCCTACAGCCGCTGCGGCCCAGTGCTGTACTGTTTCCGCAAACCGGATCTAGCGTATTATGGAGGCGACAAGCCTGCAGTCAAACCGCACGAAAAGCCGCTGAAGGTATGCGTCGGCAGCAGCATAATTGCTGATCAATGTGGAACGTCCTTTGCGTCTCCGTGGATTGCCCGCAAGGCAGCCTACCTTATTCACTATTTAAATATGCCGCGTGAAATTGTCAAAGCTCTGCTGATCCACAAGGCGGCTGATTTTACCGGCAGCTACGATCCATATTTGGGTTTTGGCACAGTACCAAAGCATATTGACGACATCACTCACTGTAAGGACGACGAGATCCAGGTGCTGATCTCAGTAGATATCTCTGAGTACTCCACCTATGTTTACGATCTGCCGATTCCTCAGCGTAATCAGAAAATCTATTATGCAGCCCACCTTACGGCGGCATATATCACCCCGGTTAATCGCGACCAGGGGATTGATTACAGCGATATTGAACTCTCAATTCAATTCGGCCGGGTTAAGAGCATCGTTGGAAGTGGAAAAGCCCAAATAAGCAGTATTGGAAACAATAAAGAGCGAGGCAGGCTTACGGAGGAAGAAGATCGTACTCTGTTTGCCAAGTGGGACAACGTTAAGGATTTTAAAGATAAAATCAGCTCCTCATCTCGCGGTAAAGACCCTTACAGCGGCAATTACGGACTGCAGATCACTGCTAAGCATCGCAAGAATCAGCCGCGTCCGCTAATCAAGTGCGGCATTGTCATCACCTTCAGAGAACTGCAGGGAGAAAATCGACAGGCGGAGTTCATTAAATCATGCCAGGCGCGCGGATGGCTGGTGCAGGAAGTTGATGTCAATGAAAGTATTGAATTAAGGCAGGATCTGGCTGCTGTTATCGAAATAGATTAGCCTGCAGCTGGGAGCAGCCGTCCTGATCCGCAAAACGGCATCTACTGTATCTCCCCCGCCTCTTTAAGCCTGTGGCGCAGGCACCTTAAGGGTGCTGCCGTTATTTAAATTCTTAATCGTCACATCCAGCTGATTGAAGGGCACTTCAATCCCGGCTTCAGCAAAGCGCTTTAAGGTCTCGGTGCTGAGGTAATCGTAAGCGGGCTTGCGATTGCCGATCTCATTGACAAAGACCTCGCAGGTAATGGTCACGCAGCTGGCATCAAGGCTGGTGACAAAGATTTTGTAGGGCTTATCCGGGGCCAAAAAGCTGCAGCTGCGCACAATCTCATGCAGAATGCTCTTGGCCTTGTCGAGATCGGCGTCATAGCTGACGCCGATGGTAAATTCGATTTTGGTGACGGTGTTGGACAGAGACCAATTGGTGAGCGCTGTGGTGATGAACTGGCGATTGGGGATCATCACTTCTTTGTTATCAAAGGAGATGATGGTGGTGGCGCGGATGCGGATCTTATTGACCGTCCCGGAGAGATCGTTGATGGTGACGATGTCGCCCACGCGAATTTGGCGCTCAAACAAAATGATGATGCCGGAGACAAAGTTGGCGAAGATCTCCTGCAGTCCAAAGCCTAAGCCTACGGACAGGGCCGCTACCAACCACTGCAGTTTATCCCAGCTGATCCCTAAAGCCCCGGCTGCCAGCACGATGCCCAGCGCGATAATGATGTAGGAGGAGAGGATCTTAACGGTATAGCTGGTGCTCTTAAAGCGCGGATTGGGCCGCAGCAGGAATAAGCGCTCCAGCAGCGCCGGCAGGTTGCGGTTGAGCACTGCCGCTGCCGCTAATATCACCGCAGCGGTGATCACATTGGCTGCCGTCAGGGATGAGCTGATGGTCAGCACCCCGTTCACTATGCTCTCGCTCTTCCACAGATAGATGGTATTGAGATAGTTTAGCACTCCAGCCAGATCGCTCCACTGCAGATACAGGATAAAAGCCGTGCCTGCCAGCAGGAACACATTGATAAGCTTATAGGCTTTAGTGTTGATGAGCTCCAGGCGCAGGGTATCCAGCTGCTGTCTGCGCTGCTGCAGCTGACTGCTCTGCTCGGTGATCGGCTGCTTTGCAGCATGGCGCTTAACTTTGGCAGCCAGCAGGGCAGTCTGCGTCCGCCGGCGCATCCGATTTTCGGCCAGAAACAGTGAGCGGCGCACTGTACTGCTGATAATTAGATAGATGAGGCAGGTATAGAGCGAAAAGGCGATGCGGTTGACCAGTTTGATGACGGTGTAGTAATACCCGAGGGCCAGCATGATAGTCAGGGTCAGCGGCACCGCGATAAAGATGAGCCCGCGGATCCATGCTCCAAGACTTAATTCATGCTGTGAAAACTCCTGCTGCAGAGATTTGCAGGCGGCGCAGGTTAAATAGAGTGAGCAGCAGAGCGTCAGCGTATAGCCGATGATGTCGGTGTTAATTGAAGTAGGGTCAAGCTCGCGGATGTTGGCGATGATAAGAATGGGGATCACCGCAAGCCATAATTTATCCAGCAGGGCGCGCTGCCTGGCAATTACCTTAGCGGGCTGACTGAAATGGCGCTGAAACAGCGCATTGGGCTTTAAGATATTTAAGAAAAAGATAAACACCGCCGCATGGAGCATCAGCATCTGCGTGACCGGCAGCAGCTGCTCCTGCGCGCTGAGGGCAAAGTAGATAATGAGCGTGCCTACGGCGCTGACCAGGGCAATCTGCGGAACGGCGCGGATAAAGCTGATGATCAGCGCCAGCGGGGTCACGTAATAGGCGTCGCGCGGCTTATCAAGACGCAGGGCCAGCCGATCATCCCAGCGATTTAATCTGCGCCTGCCGGTGTAAGCCAGCGCCGCCGCGGCCGCCATGGGCAGGAGCAGCAGCGCCAGCGTATGCAGAGTGCCGCTCCAATAGCCCGGGGTCTGCAGCCGGGTCAGGGCTGCGGAGAGCTGCTGCTTGAGCAGGGGCAGGTATGACATGACTAAATCGCTGCCTAAGGGCAGATTGCTGGCCAGCCAGAACAGCCGGTCATTAATGGCGGCATTGAGATTATTCGTAATCGCACTCAGCTCCGTGCTCTGCAGTTTTAAATTAATTGCGAGGGTGAGCGCAGCTGACATGCTTTGATTGAGCTGATCGTAGAGCGTGCGGCGATGGCGCACTAATTCGAGCAGATCCTCCTGATGGGCGCTGAGCTCAGGATCTTTCTTCATCAGGGTTTGGGCATATTCCTCCGGGTCAAAGAGCTGATCACGATAGGCTCTTAAGTCGTACAGCCACAGATTTAAATTAGGAATGAGCTCGTCTAAATTAAAACTTACCTTGACGTCGGGGATCTCGGTCTGCTGGCGATTGAGCAGGCGCGAGAGCATTAAGCTGCCGTTGACCTCGCTCAGCTGCTCGGTCAGGGATTTCTGCAGCTGCTTGACTGTGGTTAAAGCATTTTCGACCTCTTTGAGCTCCTGCTCCATGCGGGAGTTGCTCTGCAGCTGTTGGTCCACGTAGCCTGCAATCTGCTGATTTATCTGCAGCTGCGCATTGAGCGCCGGAGAGAGAGGCTTTTGCTCGCTGTTATCGTGCTGCTGGACTAAGTCGGCTGCAAGGAGCTGATTCTGCCTCCCCTGCAGGGCGCGGATATATGCGGAGTAATAGTCCTTTTTCAAAGTGCTGATGCGGATCTGATAGGCAGCAATATCCTGCAGCGAACTTTGGGCGCTGAGCTGCTGCTGCAGCAGTGCGTTTTCACGCTGGCAGACAGTGTATTCCAAAGCCTTAAGCCGGTAGTCTAGAGGCGAGGTTGCCGCAGTGGTGCCGGTAAGCTCATCCTTTAAAGCCGCAGCGCGGGCGGTATTGGCGCTGATGGTGTTCTGGGCGCGGCTGGGCAGAGTCTGCAGGGCGATATTGTCGGCATTGGCCGCACTTAAATCCTGCTGCGCCAGCTGCAGCTGCTGATTGCACTCCGTCAGCCGCTTTTCAATGGCGGTATCGTCTAAGGCGGTGACATCAGGAATACCTTGGGCATACAGCTGATTGGCCTGCGTCAGCTCCTGCTGCAGGGATTTAAGCAGTGTCGGTGCCGCTTTCATCTGCGCTGCAAAGATATGTTCCTTCTCAGTTAACTGCAGATACTTGTCAATTAAGGCTGGAGCTCCGGCGTAGAGGCTCAGCTTCTGAGCTTTATCAGCTTCTGACAATCCTGTATCGTTAACGGCAGCTGCGGCCTCAGCGACTTCACTGTCCTGCGGCAGAGTGATCTCGCCGAAATCAGTGGAGATCACCGTGCTCTGTGCGTTTGCGCTGTCCGCGCTGAAAGCGCACGGAGATCCGAGACTTAAGATGAAAAGGGCAAGCAGAACTAACAGCTGAGGCATGATTTACCGTCCGCACAAGTGATTATGGTTTAATCAAGATAGCACAAAGCGCGATGCCGCGGTACGAGTGCAGCAGTGTGCGGAGCTCCGAGAGTGAACAGAGCAGGCGCAGATGCAGGTTTAATTGGCTATAATGTGTGCGCAGAAAGCCTCTGCCTGCGCACGGTAAAAGATCGATTCAGAGGTGCCGGCAGATGCTGAGCAGCCTTGGCTTCCTTAATTAGGTCTCAGTGTTATTAATCAAAGAGAGGCTTGGGCAGATCTGCAGATCAAGAATTGTGATGATGATCACTAATTAATCTGTAAGTCTTTTGAAACTTTACGGAAAAGCGCCGGTCTTAATAACAAAGATGTTGGAATTTAGGAATGAAACTGCTGCACGCTGACGATCAAGCATCATCTGCAGATGCCGCCATTGTCAAGCGGGTGCAGGCAGGCGATGTACAGGCCTACAACATCTTGGTGCTGCGTTATCAGCATAAGATCTGCGAGGTGGCCAATAAATTTGTGCAGAATCCCGCAGATGCCGGTGATGTAGCACAGGAAGCTTTTATTAAGGCTTATAAAGCCATTAACAGCTTCCGCGGCGACAGTTCTTTTTATACCTGGCTGTACCGCATTGCGGTCAATACCGCCAAAACGTATTTAGAGTCCAACTCCAGGCATCGCTACGCTGTAGATGTCGATGCGCCGGAGTTTGAAACTCAGGATACGCAGGGAGTACTGACCTCGCAGGAAAGTCCTGACAAGCTGCTGGAATCAGCAGAAGTGGGGCGGGCCATTGAGGCTGCCCTGCAGGAATTGCCGCCAGAGCTGCGGCAGGCGGTGAGCCTCAGGGAAATTGACGGACTGTCATACGAAGATATCGCGCTGATCATGAAAACCCCCTTGGGCACAGTGCGATCCAGAATTTTCAGGGCGCGGCAGTTTATTGAAGAACGGCTGGCCCAGCTTGCCGGCGGCAAGTAGGATGCAGAAAAAACGGAGAGATCGATCAATGCTGGATACTAAGGCAGCTGACGCAGATTTAGAAAAATTATCCGCGCTCTATGACGGCGAGGATCTGCCTGACGGCCCTTTAGCCAAGCCGGATGCAGCTGCCATGCAGCATCTGCAGAATTGGTCTTTAATCGGCAGCGCGCTGCGCCATGAGCTGCCGCCTAAGCTTGAGCCCTCCTTTGCTGACAATGTCATGGCGGCGGTGGAACAGATTAAGCCTGATTTGGCCGATCAGTCAGAAGTAGAACTGCTGCCGACGCGCCGCATTAGTCAGTTCTTCAAGCGCGCAGGCGTGGTATGCTCGCAGCTGGCCGTAGCCGCCTCAGTAGCTGCAGTCACGGTGATCGGCTGGCAGACCTACAGCGCAGGATCTGTGCCGACCTTAGAGGAGCCGGCCGCTAATGCCGCCATGGGGCAGATTGGCGGCTTGAGCCTTGCCAGTTATCAGAATGACAGCCGCGATCTGGTCATTAATATGAATAATTTGGCGCAGACTCCGGATCAGAGCGAGCAGATCTCCCCCGATCCGCAGCTGTTAAAAGAGATGCAGCAGAAGGAGCTGGAGCGGATTAACTATTATGTGCGCGGCTATATTCTGCATTCGGCCGCTGAATAAAAAGTTTAAATGAAGCGCAGTACAGTTTTGACCGCAGGGCTGTGGACAGTCCTCGCGGTTTTCTTATCTTTGCCGGCGGCAGCTGATGCGCCGGATCAGGCGTCCGATCATGAGGACGCGCTCTCCTGTCTGCATGAATATAAAGCGCTGCAGCAGGCCTATCAGGAGGCTTCTGCCCAGCTTACGGTGATCAGTACCGATAGAACCGGATTATCTCCGTTTTTACTGCTCAAAACCGTGCGTGAGGGCCGATCCTACTCGTTCTGGGAACATTTAAACGGCGAGATCCGCGGCTATGCCCTGCGTGATGATCAGGGCTTTGACTACAATCAAGGCCGGCAGGCGGCAGATGAACTCAATTGGCATCCCACCTTAATTTGGGATCGCTTATTGAGCCCTAAAACTGAGTTTAAAGACTATGTCTGCGTCTTTACCGGGCGGGCGCGCGTCCTGGGGCATAAAGTTTCGCTGCTGCGCCTGGCTCCGCAGGATGGGCAGCGCTACGGCTATCTGATTGCTAAAGATGATGATACGGCCCTGCCGGTGGAGATCACGGTTCTGGATCCGCAGGGAGGGCCGGTCTCAAAGCTCATGGCGGTGGATACTAAGCTCAATCCCAGTCTGCATTTTCCGATAAATGAGGAGTTCTTTGATCGCTTTGCCGCCGCGCAGCAGCATAAGCAGGATCATGAACAGAGGACAGTGTGGCCGGAGCTGACCGTGCCGCGCGCCTTTACTCTTACAGCTGCGGGGTATATGGAGCACAATGGCGGCGAGCGGGTGGATTTTCAGGAATTTTCTGACGGCCTGAACAGCTTTCGGGTGTATCGCGCCCCGCAGACCTCGGTGCTGTACCCGGCGCTCAATAACGGCACCATTACCATTCTGCGCCGTAAGGCGCAGGCGCAGGAATACGCGGTAGTAGGTGAAGTGCCGCTGCGTCTTGCCGAGCAGGTGCTGGCCAAAATCCCGGCCGCCCGCTGAAAATTTGTCCGGCGCTTTGAGAATAAGCGGCTTATTGCTAAAATTACGTGTTTGATTTTCAGCGCGCTTTCGGCACAGCCGGCCGGGAGTCTGGTCTTTTTTAGGTAGTTGTATGTCTGAGGCTATTGATCAGAGTTTAATCCGTAATTTTTCCATCATTGCGCATATTGATCACGGCAAATCTACGCTGTCAGATCGCTTTATTCAGGAGTGCGGCGGCCTGAGCGCCCGCGAGATGCAGGCCCAGGTGCTCGATTCCATGGATATCGAGCGTGAGCGCGGCATTACCATTAAGGCTCAAGCCGTGACGCTGCACTATAAGGCGCAGGATGGTCAGACCTATGAGCTCAACTTCATCGATACCCCCGGTCACGTGGACTTTGCCTACGAGGTCTCGCGCTCGCTCTTTGCCTGTGAGGGCGCGCTCTTAGTGGTGGACGCCGGGCAGGGTGTAGAGGCGCAGACCCTTGCCAACTGCTATCAGGCCATTGATTTGAATTTAGAGGTCATTCCGGTCTTAAACAAGATCGATCTGCCGGCTGCCGATCCGGATCGCGTGATCGCCGAAATTGAAGATATCATCGGCATTGAAGCTCATGATGCCTGCCGCTGCAGCGCCAAGACCGGACTGGGCGTTACTGACGTGCTGGAGCGCCTGGTGCAGCAGGTGCCGCCGCCCAAGGGAGATCCTAATGCCCCGCTGCAGGCTTTAATCATCGACTCTTATTTTGATGACTACATGGGCGTGGTGTCCTTAGTGCGCGTAAAGAACGGCTCGCTGCGCAAAGGCGATAAGATTAAGGTGATGTCCACAGGACAGAATTGGGAGGTTGAGCGCCTTGGCGTGCAGACGCCCAAGCGCGTGGATGTGCCGGTGCTCAACTGCGGTGAGGTGGGCTGGGTGGTCTGCGGCATGAAGACCATTCACGGCGCGCCGGTAGGCGATACCATTACCAATGCTAAAAACGGCGCCGCCGAGCCGCTGCCGGGCTTCCATAAGGCCAAGCCGCAGGTTTACGCCGGCATGTTCCCGGTTGATACTGATGACTACAATGCTTTCCGCGATGCTTTAGACAAGCTCTCCTTAAATGACGCTTCGCTGTTTTTCGAGCCGGAAAATTCCAAAGCGCTGGGCTTCGGCTTTCGCTGCGGCTTTCTCGGCATGCTGCACATGGAGATCATTCAGGAGCGCTTGGAGCGTGAGTACGGCTTAAATTTAATCACCACCGCGCCGACGGTAATTTATGAAGTGCAGCTGACCTCCGGGGAGGTCATTCATATCGACAGCCCGTCAGCCCTGCCGCCGGTCAGCAACATCGCGCAGATCAGAGAGCCGATTGCCGAATGCCGCATGCTGATGCCGTCAGCATACGTCGGCCCGGTAATGAAGCTGTGTCAGGAAAAGCGCGGCGTGCAGATCGGCATGGTCTATCACGGCGATCAGGTGGCGCTGACCTACGAACTGCCGATGTCTGAGGTGGTGCTGGACTTCTTTGATCGCCTGAAGTCGGTGTCGCGCGGCTATGCCTCGCTCGATTACGGCTTTAAGCGCTTTGAGCGCGGCGATTTAGTGCGCGTGGATATCTTAATTGCCAGCGAGCGCGTGGATGCCCTAGCGCTCATCGTGCATCGCGATGAAGCGCAGTCCAAGGGGCGCGCCTTAGTGGAGAAGATGCGCGAGCTCATCCCGCGGCAGATGTTTGATATTGCCATTCAGGCGGCCATCGGCGCGCAGATCATTGCCCGCGTCACCGTGAAGGCGCTGCGCAAGGACGTGCTGGCTAAGTGCTACGGCGGCGATATTACGCGTAAGCGCAAGCTGTTGGAAAAGCAGAAGGCCGGCAAGAAGCGCATGAAGCAGTTAGGCCGCGTCGAGGTACCTCAGGAGGCCTTCCTCGCTATCTTAAAGGTCGGCAAGGAGTAATTTGCGGATGAATACCTTTTCACTGATTTTAGTCATTGCCACGATCATCACCGGCATCGCCTGGATATACGATTGGCGTTACCGCCGGCCGCAGCGGCTGGCGCAGTGCGCGCAGCTGGCGCAGAGCGATCCGACGTTCAATCGCAAAAAGCGCCGGGCGCTGATGGAGCCGACGGGCCTGTTAGGTCAGCTGGCCAGTCTGTTTCCCATCATCCTTTTGGTGTTTGTATTTCGCTCCTTCATTATTGAGCCATTCCGCATTCCCTCAGGCTCGATGATGCCGACGCTGCTGTCCGGCGATTTCATTGCGGTGACCAAATGGTCCTACGGCATTAAAAATCCGCTGACCAATGCGACTTGGATCCGTACCGATGAGCCGCAGCGCGGTGATGTCATCGTGTTTAAATACCCCGAAGATCCTAAAGTGGACTACATCAAGCGCGTGGTAGGGCTGCCAGGCGATGAGATCACCTACCGCAATAAGCAGATCTATATTCGCCGCGCCTGCAGCGGCAGTGACAACTGCCCGGCGCCGCAGCCGGTGCCGCTGCAGCAGGTGGGAACTTACAGCATCTCCGAGGGGCTGGGCTTTGCAGAAAACTATGTCTTAGCATCAGAGCAGCTGGGTCAGGAGCCGCATTTGACCCTGATAAATCCGCGCGCCCCGGAATTTTTAGCCCATTACTACCGCCAGGACGGCGAGTACCTGGCCACCTGGACGGTGCCTGAAGATCATTATTTCGTCATGGGCGATAATCGCGACAACAGCCGGGACAGCCGCTTCTGGGGCTTTGTGCCGCGCGATTATATCATCGGCAGAACTGTGGGCATTTGGCTGTCGCTGGAGTTTGAAAATGATGACGGCAGCATCCTGCCTGCCTGGCTGCCGTCCGCCATCCGCTTTGAGCGCTTAGGAGGAATTGACTGATGTTTAAGATTGAAGCGCAGCGGGAAAACAGCCTGCAGCAGCTGGAGTCAGCTCTAGGCTACGGCTTTCAGAATATTGCGCTGCTCGATCGGGCACTGACCCATCGCAGCTTTGGTCCGGAGCACAATGAGCGCTTAGAGTTTTTGGGCGATTCTATTTTAGGGATGGTTATTGCCAAAAAGCTTTATGACTTATTCCCGCAGGCCCCGGAGGGTGATTTAACCCGCATGCGTGCAGCCTTAGTGCGTGAAACCACCCTGGCTGCCATGGCGCGCGAATTTCAATTAGGCGATAAGCTGCGCCTGGGCGCAGGCGAGCTCAAATCGGGCGGATCACGGCGCGATTCTCTGCTTGCAGACGCAGTTGAGTCCATCATCGGGGCGATGTTTATTGATACGCAGCAGGATTTTACTTTGGTAAATCACGTGGTACTGCGCTGGTTTAGGGATCGGCTGACTACCATCAATCCTGAGGTTAATCAGAAGGATCCTAAATCGCAGCTGCAGGAACTGCTGCAGGCCGGGCATCATCCTCTGCCGGTGTATACCATTGAGCGCATTGACGGGGCGGATAACAATCAGACCTTCTTCGTGTCAGCACGCATTTACGGCACCAGTCAGGTATTTCACGGCACCGGCACTTCCCGTCGTCGAGCTGAGCAGATGGCCGCGCAGAAGGCCTTAGACTTTTTGCAGGGCGGCAAATGAGCATGAAGGTTTTCGTCATCAGTCTGGAGCGGGAGACTGCAAGACGCGAGAGCGTCTGCCGCAATCTGGCGCAGTACGGAGTGGATTTTGAGCTGTTCCCCGCAGTGTGGGGAGCGGATGTGGATCGCTCTTTGCCTGAAATCTATGACGCTCAAAGTTTTGAGCTCAAAAATAATTTATTTTCCAAAACCATTATTCACGGAAAACTGACCGACGGAGAGCTGGGATGCGCCCTCAGTCATTTAAGACTCTATCAAAAAATCATCGCCGATCAGCTGCCGGGGGCAATTGTGCTGGAGGATGATTTTGAGGCCGACAATAATTTCACCTCAGTTTTTGGCGAAATTTTAAAAGTCATTCCGCAGGCTGAAGTGATTAACGGCCGCAGCGTGGCGCGCATCGGACTGCGGCAGAGCTGGTTTACGCCTAAACATAAAATTAAGGCAGAAGGGCAGGAATACACGGTCTATAAAGCCGGGATCCCGGGGCTTGACTGGCTGTTCAATCGCCGGCGCAGAGTGGAAAGCACACGCTGCTATTATGTGTCGCGTCATGCCTGCGAGCGTTTAGTCAAGCTCGGGTTCCCGGTGCGCATGGAGTCCGATCGGCTGCTGGGCATGAAGGCCTATAACCGGCTCAATATTTATTTAGTGGAGCCGTTTTTGTCTGCAGCGGGCTCTAAATTTGATTCCTTAATCGGCGGCGGACGCGGTCAAAAGGCGGTGTAAATGGATAATCAGAAATTCGGTTTTGTAGCTATTATCGGCCGGCCTAATGTCGGCAAATCCACCTTAATGAATCATATTTTAGGGCAGAAGATCAGCATTACCTCGCGCCGCCCGCAGACTACCCGCAATCGGGTACTGGGCATCGATACCGACGGGATTTATCAGACTGTTTACGTCGATACCCCAGGTCTGCACCGCGAGGAGAAGCGGGCTATCAATCGCCTGATGAATCGCGCTGCTGAAAGCGCTTTGGGCGATGTAGAGCTGATTTTACTGGTGGTCGATGCCACTATGTGGACGGACGATGATGAAATGGTCTTTGCAAAAATAGAAAAGGCCTCCGTGCCGGTAGTTCTCGTCATTAATAAAATCGACAAGCTGCACGATAAATCTACGCTGCTGCCTTTAATTGAAAAGCTCAGCGCAAGGGTTAAGTTTAAGGACATCGTGCCGGTATCGGCCGCGCACGGCACTAATCTTGAGGCCTTAAAGCAGCTGGTGCGCCAGGCGCTGCCGGACGGTCCGCACTGCTTTGACTCTGACAGCATCACAGATCGCTCTTCACGCTTTATGGCCGCTGAGCTGATCCGTGAAAAGCTGATGCGCCAGATGGGTGATGAACTGCCCTACAGCGCCACGGTGGAAATTCAGGAATTTAAGGAAGAGGGCAAGCTTTTGCGCATCAGCGCAGTGATCTTAGTTGAGCGCAGCGGGCAGAAGAAAATGGTCATCGGCGCAGGCGGCGCGCGGATTAAGAAAATAGGTACCGATGCCCGCATCGACATGGAAAAGCTGTTCGGCCAAAAGGTGTTCCTCTCCATTTTCGTCAAAGTCAAAGCCGGCTGGGCGGATGATGCCAGAGCCTTAAAGAGCCTGGGCTACGCAGACTTTGAGGATCGGTAATGCCTAACGAGGCGGAGCCTGGCTTTATTCTGCATGCGCGCGAATACCGGGAAAACAGCCGCCTCTTAGAGGTATTTTCCTTAAATTACGGGCGGCTGACTTTAATGGCCCGTCTCGGGAAAAAGACCGTTAAGCCGCAGGCGCTGCTGCAGCCTTTCTGTCCCTTGAGACTGAGTTTTATAAAGGGGCGCGGGGACATTTATCAGCTGCGCGGGTATAACCGCGCCGGGGCTGCGCTGCAGCTGCAGGTGCCGCAGATCTTCTGCGCAGCTTACATCAATGAGCTGCTCTATTATTTATTAAAGCCCGCAGATCCGGCTCCTGCGCTGTTTGCCTCCTATTTAAGCACTCTGCGCGCGCTGGAGGGCAAAATTGAGACTGAGGCTGAGTCGGCGCTGCGCAGCTTTGAGCTGCAGCTGCTCTCGCATTTAGGTTTCGGTCTCGATCTGCAGGCCATAGCGGCCTTGGATCCTGCGGCCCTGTACAGCTTCAGCTTAAGCGCCGGCTTTATGCGCCAGGATCACGAGGCAGCGTCCGAGCTGACGCTTTATCCGGGCGCACTGCTGCGCAGACTGGCCCTTGCAGCGGAAGCAGGGACCGTAAAGGAGCGCGAGCTGCTGCTGTGCTTAAAGCAGTTAAATCGCAGCGCGCTGCAGCAGATTCTAGGGCGGCGGCAGCTGAAAAGCCGCCAGCTGTATCTGGATTATTTAAACATACACGGCAGGTGAGCATGGCAGTTTTTTATCAGGAAAAGCCTCGGCAGAGTGCAGTAAAGCCCTTTATCATTAAGGCGGACACCTTAGATCTGCACGGGCGCGGCGTGGGCAAGGCGCAGGGGCGCACCTGGTTTATTCCCAATCTCATGCCCGGGGAGGAGGCTAAGGTCCGCCCGTTAAATACTAAAGATCACAGCGGCACGGCTGAGGTTTTAAAGTTCATCACAGTATCACAGCAGCGCCGGGAGCCCGACTGCCCGCTGTTAAAGCAGTGCGGCGGCTGCACGCTGCAGCATCTGCCGCCGGCCTTAGCTTTGGACAGGAAGGTCGCGGCGATTGCCCGGCTGTTTAATAAAAACTGCGGCCTGAAGCTCACGGCTCCGGATTTTATTGACAGCGGCGCGGAGCTGCATTACCGCCGCGCCTGCCGTCTGGCCGTACGGATCAATCACGGCCGAACGGAGCTGGGGCTGCGCGGACGCTATTCGCATGACATCGTGCCGCTCAACAGCTGCGCCGTGCTGACCGCAAGGCTCAATGCGCTGCTGCCGCAGCTTGCCGCGCTTATCAATACGCTGCAGTTAAAAAAGACCCTGGGACACGTCGAGCTTATCGACAGCGACGGGGCGGCGGGCGTGCTGCTGCGCCTGACCGCCGCCCTGCAGGCGGCGGATAAAGCGGCGCTGCATTCCTTCGGCGCGCAGACCGGCACGGTGATAAGCGTGGTGGAGCCGGGAAAACATCCCATTACCGGGGCTGAAATGCTCACTGAGATTGTGGTAACGGATAACAGTGCACAGCTGTATTTGGATCATGCCGGCTGCAGGCTCAATTTCCTGCCGTCAGCTTTCGTGCAGGTCAATAAAGAGATTAATGCGCGTCTGGTGGAGCGCGTGCTGCAGGCGCTGCCGCATATTCAGGGGCGGAAGGTTTTGGATTTATTCTGCGGCCTTGGCAATTTCAGCTTTGCCTTAGCGGCGGCAGGCGCTGAAGTGGTGGGCGTCGATATTGTCAAAAGCATGATCAGCAACGCCTCTGCCAATGCGGCGGCCAACGGCATCAAGGCCTCCTTCGTGCAGGCGGATTTGGCGCAGAGCTTTGAGCAGCAGTCCTGGGCTAAGCAGTCTTACGCGGCTGCAGTTTTAGATCCGGGGCGCCAGGGGGCGCAGCGCGCCGCGCTCTTTTTAGGTGCACTGAAGCCCGGGATAATTGTTATGATATCTTGTAATCCTTTAGCCGCAGCGCGGGACAGCGCGGCCCTGCTGCACGCGGGCTATCAGCTGACGACGTGGGGCGTGTGCGATATGTTCCCGCGGACCGCGCATATTGAACTGATGTTGGTGTTTGCCCTGCAGGAGTAGGCCATGGTTGCCTTAAGAGACACGCATAAAGCTTCCTTTGATTTCAAGCAGTGGAGCGAGCAGCTGGCGCTGCCGCAGCCGGAAAAAGAGCTGCTGCATCAGGCGCATATGTTCGTCATGGGCAAAATCGGGGAGCACAATCCTGAGCTTGCGGCCAGGCACTCCCATTTATCCGCCGAAATCGTCGGTATCCTGATGACGCTGAATATGGATGCCGAATCCCTGGAGGTGGCAGTACTGTATCCGGCCCTTGAGGATCATCTCATCAATAAAGATGAGGTAGAGGAGAAGTTTGGACAGAGCACGGCGCAGCTGCTCATGGCAGTCAAGGATATGGAAGCTATCCGCTTCCTGCAGAATTTAAGCCAGGGCAAAATCTCCTCGGATGCTAAGGTCGATAGAGTAAGACGCATGCTCCTTGCCATGGTCGATGACGTGCGCGCGGTGGTAATTAAGCTGGCCGAGCGCATTGCAGTGATCCGCGCGGCCAAAAACGCCGATGAAAAAGTGAGGATGCTCATTGCCCAGGAGGTCTCCAATATTTACGCCCCGCTGGCCAATCGCCTGGGCATCGGTCAGCTCAAATGGGAGCTTGAAGATCTGGCCTTCCGCTTCCTGCATCCGCAGACTTACAAGCAGATTGCAAAAGATTTAGGTGAGCGGCGCATTGATCGCGAAAAATACATCGCTGATTTCGTGCAGGAGCTCAAAGATCTGCTGGTGCAGGAGGGCATGCATCCTGAGGTATACGGGCGGCCTAAGCATATCTACAGCATCTGGCGCAAGATGCAGAAAAAGCATGTGGATTTTTCCGAGCTCTATGACATCCGCGCCGTGCGCGTGGTGGTGGATACCATGCCCGAGTGCTACGCTGCGCTGGGGATCATTCATACCCGCTGGCAGCATATCGCCAAGGAATTTGACGACTATATTGCCAATCCCAAGCCCAACGGTTATCAGTCCATTCATACCGTGGTCTACGGGGACGGCGGCAAGGCGGTGGAAATTCAGATCCGCACTAAAGCCATGCATCAGATGGCGGAGCTGGGCGTGGCGGCGCACTGGAAGTATAAGGAAGGGGCCGGACAGGTCTCAGGGGCAGAGCAGCGCATCAACTTCCTGCGCCGGCTGCTGGCGTGGCGCGATGATATGGTGGAATCCGGCGCGCTGAAGGAGGAATTCCGCAAGCAGGTCTTTGAGGACCGCGTCTATGTTTTCACCCCGCAGGGGGAGGTAATCGATCTGCCTACCGGCTCTACGCCGCTGGACTTTGCCTATCACGTGCACACCATGGTGGGGCATCGCTGCATCGGCGCGAAGGTCAACGGCCGCATTGTGCCCTATACCTATCAGTTAAAGACCGGCGAGCAGGTTGAGATCATCACGCAGAAGGAGCCGAATCCGTCGCGCGACTGGATGAAGGCCGACAGCGGCTTTTTAAAGACCAGTAAAGCCCGCTCCAAGGTGCAGGCGTGGTTTCGCAAAGTCGATTATGAGCAGCATTTTGCTGAGGGCACTGAGTTAATTGAAAAAGAAACCGCCCGGCACAATCTTAACTTTAATAAAGATCAGGTAGCATCGCTGCTTAAAGAAAAGCTCAGCCGCTTTAACGTCAAAACGGTGGACGATGTCTATGCCGGCGTCGGCGCAGGCGATATTAAGCTCAATCAGGTGATTGCCTACCTTGAGGAGCGGGCGGGCAAACATCCTGAAGAGCAGAAGGAGCCTGACCTGACTTCTCTGGTGTCGTCCAATAAGAATAAGCAGCAGCTGCTGCAGAAACGCAGCTCTAAAAGCGGCATCATTGTTGACGGCGTGGGTAATATGATGACCCACATCGCCAAATGCTGCCAGCCCATCCCCGGCGACAAGATTGTAGGCTTCATTACTCAAGGCCGCGGCATTTCCATTCACCGGCAGGATTGCCCGCAGATCAGGAATTTAATTAAGACCAATCCTGAGCGTATGGTCAGAGCGCAGTGGGGCGGCGGCAATCAGGACGACTCCGGATATACCGCTACCATTAGGGTGACAGCCCCGGACTACCCAGGGCTTCTGCGCGATGTAACAACAGTGATCGCTAATGAAAAGCTCAATGTGCTCGGGGTGCGCTCACGCATTGACCGCATGCGCGATCTTTCGATCATCGATGTCGATCTGATGCTGGTAGGGGCTAATTCCTTAGGCCGTCTGCTTGATAAGCTCAGAGCCATGCCTAAGGTTAAAAGCGTTAAGCGCATGTAGCGCTTAAACATGCCGTTTATCGCTTATAATTACCTGCGGCAGGAGCACAGCTGAAGCGCACAGGGATAATGATGCAGATGATAATTTAATATTCTCAGACGGCGAACATCTGTCTATTTTCGGAGCCAAAGTCGTCGGGGGGTACATCTTAAAGCAGATTGAAGCAGCAGAGTAAAGCAGGGGCTTCAGGATCAGCGCAATGTGAATCTGATCTGCCATTTTTTCCAAGCTCTCAGGTAAAATCCTGTCTCAGTGTTACAGAGCTGAGAGTGTGTTTTATGCTGCGCCTGCAAAGGTTAAGTTCACTGCTGCTGACCGGGCTGCTGCTGGGCTTTTTTGGACTGCTGTCGTACTGTCTTTACAAAATCAGCGGCCGCGCTACGCCGGCTGACGGCGTCAGGCCGTTTGTGGTACTGCTGTTATGGTGGTGGGCGGCCCTCATCTGCTATCGGCTGCGCTTCAGGCTCTATGCCCGAGTCCTTAATTTACTGGCGGTGCTGTCAGCCTTCCTGACGGTGCTGTTTTTCGTTTATTACCGGCGCATCAATTCCTTTATTACCGGCGATGACATGGCGGCGGTAATGCAGTCCAACCCTGAAGAACAGCTCGATTTTCTGCTCTATAACATCCTCACGCCGTCAGCGCTGCTGTGGGCCGGTGCGGCTGCCGCCTGCGGTCTTTTGCTGTACGAGCTCCTCTTTTTCTTTGTCAGAACCAAAGATCGGCCGGTGCGCCGCCGCAGGCTGCTGCTCCTGTGCGCAGTGATTTTTCAGATAGGGGCGGCGGTGATCGTCACGCAGCTGCGCCCGGTGAAGTTCTACTTCATGATGAAGGAGGAGTACGCAAGGCAGATTGAGATCTTCAATGAAGTAAGCTCTAAGGTGCAGCGCACGGCCGCAGTCCCGGCGCACAAAGCCGAGAGCGGCGAGCTTTACGTGCTGGTGTTGGGCGAGTCCTTAAATCGTGATCTGATGGGCTGCTACAACGGCTTTTTAGACAATACGCCGTTTTTAAGTCAGCTGACGGCCGATCCGCTCTGCGTGCGCTTTGACAATGCCTACGCAGCTTTTGTAAACACCATGCCGGCGGTGACCAATGCCTTCTCGCAGGGCAATCTGCTGCGCGGTCTGACCTTCCCCTACGGAGAGAATCTGTTTGCGCTGCTGCGCACGGCCGGAGTCAAGAGCGCCTGGATCAGCAATCAGGTACGGCAGAGTAAATTCGACACTCCGATTGCGGCTCTGGCTGATAAGGCGGACTTTCAGTACTTTTCCATTAACCTCTCTGAAGGCTCCAGCAAGCAGCAGCGTCCAGACGCCTATCTGCTGCCCGTCATTGATGAGTATTTGGGCCAGGCTTCAGTTAAGGACAATCATCTGCTGGTGATTCACCTGATGGGCAATCACTCGCCATACGATCACCGCTATCCCGGGGATTTTACGGAGTACGATTGGTCCGGGGAGAGCATGATCGGCTGCAGCGATTCAGGCTTTGATGCAAGGAGGGAGCTCAATCAGTATCTGACCTCGGTGCGCTATAACGATGCGGTGCTGGAGCAGATCTACCGGCGCTGCGCCTCACGGCCTGATTTTGCGGCCATGCTGTATCTGTCTGATCACGCAGAAGAGGTCACGCCGCCGGGCGGCCGGCACAATATCGGGCAGTTCTCCTTTACCATGACCAGAGTGCCGCTGATCTTAAAGGCAAGCGAGCTGTATGCGGAGCGTTATCCGCAGGCCTTCAGGCAGATGCAGGCCAACGCGCAGCTGCCCTTTACCAATGACTGCCTGTATGACTGGATGCTGGGGCTGATGCAGATCAAAACTGAGGCCTGCAGCGCTGATCTCAGTCTGACGGCTGCGGACTATGCCTTAAACTTTGACAACGCGCGCATTATTGAAGACAAGCGCTTAACTGACGATCCGCTTTTGGCGGCCAAACTTAATCTTCAGGAGGCGGAGCGGCTGGGATTGCCGCAGCTGCTGCTGACCGAGCCCCAGAGTCTGTTCCGCACCGCCGCGGCCATCAATCAGGGCGTGCAGGCGCTGATGCTTGAAGTCAGGCTGCAGGACGGGGAGGCAGTGCTGGCAGCTGATCCCAGCCTGACAGCCGCAGATTTTGTACAGCAGCTGCCGCGCTTTGAGGGGCAGGTGCTGCTGCGCTTTACAGATGAAGTAGATCCTAAGCTGCAGAGCGCTTTGAGCGCTCTGGCGCAGGATCTTGTCAACAGGGGAGGGGTGGAGCTGATAGCCCTTACCTCCCCGCTGCCTGAGCTTAAAGGTCGGGTGAGCTTTGCCCTGCAAAGTCAGCAGGTGCCGGATGATGATCTGCCGGCAGGTTATGATTATGCGCTGGTGCCCTGTGAGGCAGCCGCGCAGCTGAGTACGGCCACTGAGGTCAAGCTGATGGCAGCTGACTGTAAACTGCAGGCGCAGGCCCAGGACTTCCTGTCACAGCTGCAACGCCTTAAAGGGCTGCAGTTTGCAGGCGGTACGGTGCTTACGGCCTTTGATCTTCAAGAGTAAACTTCAGGAGCAGATCAGCTGTGGGGAGAACAGCTTCAGGCCAAGGTTTAGGACGGCACAGCAGCAAATAAGAGGCAGATATGAGCGATCAGCACTTAAAACAAATACCGATCGGTGAATCCGAGTTTACCAAGCTGTGCAATGCCGATTATCTGTTTGTGGATAAAACGGCTAAGCTGGCGCAGCTGGTGCTCTCAGGCAGCAAGTACTTTTTATCGCGTCCGCGGCGCTTTGGAAAAACCATGCTGCTCTCCATGCTCGAAGAGCTGTTCACCCACGGAGATCAGCGCTTTGCCGGGCTTAAGATTTACTGGCACTGGCCGGTGCAGGAACGCTGTAAAACCGTCAGACTGTCGCTGCAGCTGCCGCAGTGTCTGCAGGGCCCCAAGGCTTTTGAGTGCGCTTTATGCGCTCAGCTGAAAATCGCTTTCAAAAACGCCGGTCTGGCTTCAGGTCCTGAGCTGCAGACGGAGGACGTCAGTGAGCTTTTGGCGCTGCTGCTGTCGCCTGCAGAGAAAAACAGTCTGGTGCTGCTGATTGATGAAAGCGACTATCCTCTGTCCTGCAGTATCGATAATAAAGCCCGGTTTGACGAGACTGCGGCGGTCTTAAATAAGTTTTACAGCACCGTGCGCAGCTGCGACGTCTATTTTCGCTTCATCTTTATTACCGGCATTGCCCGGTATAAAAACACCTCTTTGTTTACCGGCGAGGATTTTACCGATCTCAGTATGGATCCGGATTATGCCGATCTGCTGGGCTACACGGATGAGGACATTGATGCTTATTTTTCCCCCTATCTGCAGGAGGCGGCGCAGCGCCTGCATATGCCGGTCGATGAGGTAAGAGCGCAACTTAAAGCCTGGTATGACGGTTTCTGTTTTGATTATGACGGCAGCAGCAGAGTCTATTCGCCCTGGTCGGTGAATAAGTTCTTTAAGCCCGTCAATTCAGCCCGGAAAAAGCCGTCCTTCAGCTTCTACTGGATGGACAGCTCCAATGTAACCCATGCCCTGCGCAATTTTCTGCAGCAGCATCAATATGTATCTCCCGAAAAGATAGCGCTGCAGGGAGTAACGCTGACGGCGCATGAGCTGTCCGATCCCATGGGACAGCATGAAGTGCAGCTGCTGCCGCTGCTGGCGCAGAGCGGCTATCTCTCCATTACCAAGGCCGATCTGAGTGAAGATAATCTCAGCCTGCGCACCTTTAAGTGCAGCTTTACGAACCTGGAGATTAAAAACGCCTACAGCTTCATTTTTCTGCAGTACGCTTTAAATAAAGAGGGCAGTGAGGTTTCCGCCTTTGCTGCGGCTATGCGTCAGGCCTTAAAGACTCAGGATGCGGCGGCAGTGATCAGCAGCTTTAATGACATCCTGTGCGCCGTCAGTTATCAGATCTTAAAGCAGGCCGATGAGCATCTGTACCGTGAAATCATCAAAATTGCGCTGATGACCGCGAATGTGGAGGTCAGAGCTGAAACTCCCAATCATTTGGGACGCTCAGATCTGGAAATTGTCTGTCCTGACTGCATCTTGGTGTTTGAGTTCAAACGCCTGCCTGCAGGCGGCACAGAGCAGGAAGGGCAGCGGCTGCTGCACTCTGCTGTAAGGCAGCTGCAGGAAAAGGATTACGGACAGGGCCTGCAGTCGGCAGGCAGAAGGCTGATGCGCATAGCGGCGGTGATAAGTGATGAAACGCGGCAGCTGGAGTATTGGCAGCAGCTTACAGATTAAGCCGGTCTGACGGCGCATTCGCAGCAGGGAGCTGCCGCAGCGCTGCGGTCAAAGGCACACCGTTTTAGGGTATAATGCTCCCAAAAATTTTAGGATGGAGCAAGTATGTCTGAATCTCCCGTAAAGCTGATTTTTGTTACCGGCGGCGTGGTGTCTTCCTTGGGAAAGGGCATTGCCGCAGCCTCTCTTGCGGCCCTGCTTGAAGCCCGCGGCCTTAAAGTAACCATGCTCAAACTGGATCCGTACATCAATGTCGATCCGGGCACCATGAGTCCGATTCAGCACGGTGAGGTCTTTGTTACTGAAGACGGCGCGGAAACCGATTTGGATCTGGGTCACTACGAGCGCTTTATTCACACCAAGATGACCCGCCGCAATAATTTCACCACCGGGCGCATTTACTCTGACGTTATTCGCAAGGAGCGGCGCGGGGATTATTTAGGCGCTACCATTCAGGTGATCCCGCATATCACCAATGCCATTAAGGAGCGCATTCTGGCAGGCGCTGCCGGCAATGACATCGCCTTAGTGGAAATCGGCGGCACCGTCGGCGATATTGAATCGCTGCCTTTCCTGGAGGCTATTCGTCAGCTGGCCGTGGAAATCGGACGCGAAAATGCCCTCTTCATGCACTTAACCTTAGTGCCGTATCTGCCGACCTCGGGCGAGGTCAAGACCAAGCCTACTCAGCACTCGGTAAAGGAGCTCTTATCCATCGGCATTCAGCCGGACATCCTCATCTGCAGATCCGACCGCGTGATCCCGCCGCATGAGCGCGGCAAGATCGCCATGTTCTGCAATGTCTCTGAGCGCGCGGTGATCTCCTTGAAGGATGTGGACTCCATCTACAAGATTCCGGCCCTGCTCAAGAGCCAGTATTTAGATCAGTTCATCGTGGAGCGCTTCGGCATCGACTGCAAAGAGGCCGATCTGTCCGATTGGGAGCAGGTGCTCTATCAGCAGGCCAATACGGTAGGCGAGGTCACCATCGGCATGGTGGGCAAGTACGTCGAGCTGCATGATGCCTACAAGTCCGTCAACGAGGCCTTAAAGCACGGCGGCTTAAAGAACCGCCTCACCGTCAACATCAAGTACATCGACTCTGAGGATGTGGAAAGCCGCGGCACCGAGCTGCTGCAGGGGCTGGACGCCATCTTAGTGCCGGGCGGCTTCGGCAAGCGCGGCATCGAGGGCAAGATCATTGCAGCGCAGTATGCCCGCGAGAATAATATTCCATACTTAGGCATCTGCCTCGGCATGCAGGTGGCCATCATCGAGTATGCCCGCCATGTCGCTCACATGGAAGGCGCCAACTCTACGGAGTTTGACCCCAACACCAAATATCCGGTGATTGCCTTAATTACCGAGTGGGTAGGTGAGGACGGCAAGATCGAAAAGCGCTCGGAGGAATCAGACTTAGGCGGCACCATGCGCCTGGGCGGACAGCTGTGTCATCTCACCCCGGGCACCAAGGTGCGCGAGCTTTACGGCAAGGACGACATCGTTGAGCGTCATCGTCACCGCTACGAGGTGAATAACAACTTAATCGATGAGATCACCAAGGCAGGCTTAGTGGTAGCGGGCCGCTCCACTGATCACAAGCTGGTGGAAATCATCGAAAACCCGAACCATCCGTGGTTTATCGGCGTGCAGTTCCATCCGGAGTTTACCTCCAACCCCCGTCAGGGGCATCCGCTCTTTGCCGGCTTTATCAAGGCCGCTAAGGAATATCAGGAAAAGCACTTAGGCAACTAGGAAGGAGCGTGCGATGCGGGTGCTGGCAGCGCTTTTGTGCTGCGCCATCCTGGCTTTGGGCTGGGATATCTACAGCGGGCGCAACGGCTGGCAGCAGTATCAGCTGCTGTCCGCGGAGCTGCAGCAGGCGCAGGAGCGTTCTGAACTGCTGGTCAAGCGCAACGACGCCTTGGAAGCTGAGCTTGAGGATTTAAAGCAGGGCAGCGCCGCTATTGAGGAGCTGGCGCGCTCTGAGCTGGGGCTTATCAAAGAGGGCGAAACCTTTTACCGCATCATTGGAGCAGCGCAGTGAGCAGCTCTCCCATCATTCCTGCCTTGTTTGACGCGGTAGTGCCGGCTGCCGGCGTGGGAAAAAGAATGGGCGCGCAGGTGCCTAAGCAGTACTTAAAACTCACGGCCGAGCGCACCATCTTAGAGGCGACGGTGGGGAAGCTTCTCGCCTGTCCCTTTATTGAACACATCATCATTGCTGTAAGTCCCGATGATCCGTATTTTCCGCAGCTCTCCATAAGCCGTCATCCGCAGGTGGTGCGCGCAGACGGGGGCAAAGAGCGCGCGGACAGCGTGCTGTCCGGACTGCAGGCGGCCGGCGCGCCTTGGGTTTTAGTGCATGATGCAGCGCGGCCTTTGGTCAGCATGTCTGATATTGAGAAGCTGGCGCGCACCTGCCTTGAGCATGACTGCGCCGGGATCCTGGCCTCTCCTGCGGCTGATACCTTAAAATGGACCGCTGCTGCATCTGCAGACGCTGCGATCTTTATTGAAAAGACCCTGCCGCGTGAGCGCATTTACCGCGCTCAGACCCCGCAGTGTGCCCGGCGGAAGGTGCTGCTTGAGGCGCTGCAGCAGGCGGCGGCGCAGGATCTGGCGGTAACCGATGAGGCCAGTGCACTGGAGCTTTGCGGCCAGCCGGTGCTGATCGTTCCGGGGCGTTCGGATAATTTTAAAATCACCACAGCGGAGGATCTGCTTTTAGCCAAAGCACTGCTGCACTATGAGCACTAATTTTCGCATTGGACACGGTTTTGACGTGCACCGCTTCGGCGGCGCGGGCCCCTGCATCCTGGGCGGCGTCAAGGTTCCCTACGAGCAGGGCTTAATTGCCCATTCAGACGGCGACGTGCTGCTGCATGCGCTCTGCGACGCCCTGTTAGGCGCCTTGGCGCTGGGCGATATCGGGCATCTGTATCCTGACAGCTCTGATAAATTTTTAAATATCGACAGCCGCATTCTGCTGCGCGACACTTATGCGCGGATCAAGGCTTTAGGGTGGAAAGTCGGCAATATAGACGTCACGGTGCTGGCGCAGGCCCCCAAATTAGCCCCGTATGAGCTTAAGATGCGCGAGCATATTGCCGCGGATTTAGAAACGGATCTTGATGCTGTGAGCGTCAAGGCCACTACCACTGAGAAGCTGGGGTTCATCGGGCGTAAAGAAGGCATTGCCGTCGAGGCGGTGGCGCTGTTAGTTAAAGCATAAAGGTTTCACGTGAAGATATTCTCTTATTTATACGAGGTGTGCATTCAGCTGGCCAAGCATCCGCGCGCCCCGTGGTTTTTGTGCATCAACAGCTTTATTGAATCCGTTTTCTGGCCCATCCCGCCGGATGTAATGCTGGCCCCGATGTGTCTGGCCAAACCTCAGCGCGCCTGGCATTACGCGGCGCTCACTACCGGCACCTCAGTGCTCGGCGCCATCTGCGGCTATTATTTGGGCTACTTCATCTACGACCCTTATATTGCAGACTTTATTGCATGGCTCAATTACACCGAGGCCATGCAGACCGTGCGCCATTGGTATGTGATGGAGTACGGCATCTTAATGATCTTTGTGGGGGCGTTCACGCCGGTGCCCTATAAGGTTATCGCCATTACCTCAGGCGTGGTGGCGGCCGAGAGCATGGCCAGCACCGGCAGCGCCGGCATGATCACCATCTTAAACTTTGTGCTGGTGTCCTTAGTGGGGCGCGGCATGAGATTTTTCCTTGAGGCCGGCATCATCAAATGGGGCGGGGAGCGTATGGAAAAAGCGCTGCGCCGCTATGTTGATCGCATCGGCTGGGCCTGTATAATCTTAATTGCGGTTTATATAGTTTATAAAATGGTGGCAGATTAAAGTGTTAAGACAGTGTATGTGGGCAGCTGCCGCCGCTGCAGCGGCGGTGCTGAACGGTGCGTGTGAAACCAGCAATCAGGATTATGTCTCCGGGGCGCAGATCGTGGACGTAACGGCCCGTCCAGGCAGCTATCCGGGGGCGGCACGTACGGCCCCGGCGCAGGTCTATGATGCCGCCGGAACCTATCAGAATCCGCAGGCAGGGCTCGAGGGCACCTACTCTTCATCCACACCGGCATCATCCCCCACCGCCTATGCCGGCACTGCGGGAGCTCCGGCTGCTTCCTCATCTGCAGCTTTAGAGCCTGATGCGCCGGTCACTGACACTGCCAATTACAGCTATACCTACGCGCAGCCGGCCACTTCGGCTCCTGCCGCCGCAGGCGCAGACAGCGGCGCCGGCGTGGTGATGCCTTATGCGCCGGCAGCGGTTCCGGCAAGCGCGGCTGCGGCAGGCAGCAGCGATACCTATACCGTGGTTAAGGGCGATACTCTGTACTCCATTGCCTTCAGATACGGCCTTGATTTCCGCGCCTTAGCGGCAGCCAACGGTATTGAACCGCCGTACAACATCTCTGTCGGACAGCGCCTGGCGTTAAACCGCGTTGCCTCCAAGGCTCCGACCTACGTGGTTAAAAAGGGCGATACTTTATTCTCCATTGCCAAAAACAATGGGCAGTCGGTGCCTTTTCTTGCCGGCGTTAATGACTTAAATCCGCCTTACACCTTAACCGTGGGACAGGTGCTGTATCTGGCCCGGCATGACTCTACCACCACTGCCAACCGCGCCGTGCAGACTGATGTGCCGGTAGCCGGCGTGATCAAGCCTTTAGGTTCTCAAACAGCCTCTTCCAGCGCCGCTGCGGCGGGATCTTCTGCCAGTGCATCCTCCTCTCAGAGCAGCAGTACCGTTTCCGTCGCTGCTTCATCTAAGAGCAGCAGCACTGCCGAGCCTGCCAGCACTACTACCGTGCTGACCAAGCCGGTGGTAGTGTCGGGACAGTCGCGGACGGTCGGCGGCGTGACCTGGCAGTGGCCGGCTAAGGGATCGATTATTGAGAGCTTCTCGCGCTCTGAGCAGGGCAATAAGGGCATTGACATCGCCGGCAATCGCGGCCAGCAGGTTTTAGCGGCTGCCGATGGACAGGTGGTCTATGCCGGCAATGCGCTGCGCGGTTACGGCAACTTAGTGATCATCAACCACGCTAATGAATATCTGTCAGCCTACGCACACAATGAAGTGCTGCAGGTCAAGGAAGGTCAGAGCGTCAAGCGCGGTCAGCAGATCGCCCGCATGGGTTCAACCGATGCCAAATCAGTGCGGCTGCACTTTGAGATCAGATACCGCGGTCAGTCGGTTAATCCTTTAAGCTATCTGCCAAAATAAAGCGGCTTTTCATTGCCAGCGCTAGGGGCATGACCTATCTTGCTGAAGTGAAGAAGCATGACCGACTCTAACTCAGATGCCGGTTCCTGCTCCGGCTTCATTCTCCTCCAAGGCGATTGCACCTGATAGAGATCTTTATGCCCCAAAGCTCTCGCTGCTTACTGCGTTCACGATCGCATTGAAAGCGGTTATAGCAAAAAGTCTTTCGGACTCAATGCAGTACAAACCTTAAAGAACTACAGCAAGGATCTGACTACTGCAGAGCTGCTATCTGATCATCGCTAAGCCGGGTGTACAGCTTAATGCGCTCCAGCGGTTCACCGGCGCTCAGCATTAATTTTGCTGTCTCAAGGGCATTTTTGAGCGCTCCTTTTTCTATACCGCGCTCTTCACCGACAGCAATACCCTGATTATGTTTGGCCTTCAGCAGAGTGGCCATATCCATTTCATAGCGCTCCTGCGCTTCGTATGCCCGCATTTCATTTAGGTCTCTGACAAACATTTTTTCCGCCTCCAATATTTTTGAAAACAGCTGATCGTCTTTTGCA